>DAIRSP010000095.1:1085-10247 GCA_036804365.1 Neptunomonas sp.
GTTTCAGAAGATACCGTTGGCCAGCTAGGCAAAGCTGTTTGGGTTGCCTGCGGTGTTGCCGTTTCTGTTTCTGCTAAAGGTTGTTCAGGTTGTGTCGCCGCGTCAGTCGGTGTTTCAAGTACAGGCTGGGGCAGGCTCAAAGGTGCTGTTGGAGTGGCAATCGCTTCTTGAGATTGACTCGTAGCCGTATTCTCTTCCGACGCTGAGCAGTTCCAGCCGTTAGCCTCTTGTCGGCAGTTCCAACCGAGTGTATCTGCATGTACCAAAGCGGACTGTGATAGTGTAGCTAGCGCAATGGCGTAACTAAGTTTGTACGATGCATGTTTCAGAAAAGGCATTCAATGGCTTCCAGTAGCAGATAAATCGGCCAGAGTAGTAGTTCTCTACGCTATTTAGTTGAGTAACTAACAAAGTCTGGGAATAATAAACATTCATGTGATGATGTGCCAGAGGAAACAGCATAATGGGTCAACGCTTATCCACTTTATTAGGGTGGTTAGAAGTTCTGCAAGCTACAAAAGAGGTCGAACTTGAAGAGGGGTGGGAGCTTTTGCCAGTTTCAGGTGATGCGAGCTTTCGTCGCTACTTTCGAGTGAAGTCAGCGAATCACTCATGGATTGCTGTAGATGCCCCGCCTGAAAAAGAGAGTTGTGAAGCATTTGTAAATATTGCGTTGGCATGGCGTGAAGAAGGGGTGAATGTTCCTGAAGTTATAAAGATCGATTTTGAGCTTGGCTTTATGTTGCTGAGTGATTTTGGTGATCGTCTGTATTTGCCTGAGTTAAACGACAATTCCGCAGGCACACTTTATTCCAAAGCTGTTTCTGAACTTCATCTGATACAGCAGTGCGATGCGAGCAAGTTACCTCCTTACGATCATGCCTTATTGGCGCGCGAGATTCGTTTATTTCCCGAGTGGTTTCTGCAAGGCTTGTTAGGTTTAGAGCTCAGTGAGCAAGAGTTAGCGATGCTCGATCAGGTGGAATTCATGCTAATTCAGTCAGCTCTGGAGCAACCTGCAGTCACGGTGCACCGCGACTACCATTCACGCAACTTGATGATTACGAATGAACACACGCCAGGGGTTATCGACTTTCAGGACGCAGTTAAAGGTCCAGTCACCTACGATTTAGTCTCATTGCTTCGAGATTGCTATATCAGCTGGCCAGATCCTTTAATTTATCAATGGGTCAATGCGTTTAAGGAGGCCTTAATCAGCGATAAACGCCTGCCGCTGGATACGACTCGAGCGCAGTTTGAACGATGGTTTGATTTGATGGGTATTCAGCGTCACTTGAAGGTACTCGGTATTTTCTCGCGGCTGAAGTTACGTGATGGAAAGTCGGGTTATCTAAAAGATATCCCCTTAACGCTGCGTTATGTTAGCCAGGCAATACAGAAGTATCCTGAGTTGGCGGCACTGAATAGTTTTATTGAAAGCAAAGTGAAACCCGCAATGCGTAAAACGGCAGACTTCGCAGGGATGAATCTGTGATGAAGGCGATGATTTTGGCTGCTGGATTAGGGACGAGGATGCGTCCGCTGACCTTGCATACCCCCAAACCACTCGTGCCGGTCAATGGTCAACCCTTGATTGTGTATCATATCGAAAAACTTGCTAAGGCAGGGATTAAAGAGATAGTGATAAATCATGCTTGGTTGGGCGAGCAGATAGAGGCTTATTTAGGTGATGGCCATCGATGGGGTGTTAGTATTACCTATTCAGCTGAGGGCGAGCCCCTTGAAACAGGAGGGGGGATCTATCGGGCACTGCCACAGCTCTCATCCAACGGAGAGGCATTTCTCGTTGTTAATGGCGATATTTTAAGTGATTTCGATTACGCATCACTGCTTAATGTGACCACGGAATCTGCACATTTAGTGATGGTGGATAACCCCGAACATCACTTAGAGGGGGATTTTTTACTGAATGATAAAGGGATGTTGAGCGAACATTCAGGTCATAGGCTAACCTTTTCAGGTATTAGCTTATTGTCGCCGCATCTTTTTGCGCATTCTAAGCCCAGCGCTTTTCCATTAGGTGGGTTGCTGCGAGCCGCAATTAAGTCGGGTACGGTTTCCGCGCAATATCATCGCGGGTTTTGGATAGACGTAGGTACTCATGAACGCTTGGCGCAAGCTGAGACTTATTTACAAGAGACAGTTAAGCATGGCATTTGATTCACAAGCAGCGGGTTTTAGTCTGGGTACATCGCTCATTAAATACCGTAACGGTATTATTATTGGGGGGCTGATTGGTTTAATGACAGGAGGTTTTTGGGGCGCAATTTTTGGAGGTCTAATTGGCGGATTCATCAGTCGAGCGATTACCAAGGTACTCACGGGTCCCAACTCACCTCAAGCGACATTCTTCAAAGCGACATTTGCAGTGATGGGGAAAGTAGCAAAAGCGGATGGTCTCGTCACTGAAAATGAAATTCAGTTTGCGCGAGACGTGATGGCTCGCATGAGCCTTTCCGAAGAGCGCAAGAAAGAAGCGATAGAATATTTTTCGCAAGGCAAGGAGTCTGATTTTGAGATCTCTGATGTCTTGCTTCCCCTGTCAAGAATCATCCAATCACAGGCTTCTGTGAAAATCATGTTTGTGGAGATTCAGCTTCAGGCTGCGATGGCTGATGGGGAGATGAGTCCTGCTGAACTGTCGGTTCTCAAAGAGGTATGTAGCTTGTTGCGTATGTCGTCACAAGAGATGACCGCATTGATGGCGCGTATGCAAGCACAACAGTCATTCTATCAACACAGCTACCAACAGCATCAGCACTATCAGCAGGCATCCGAAGCGACCTTACTCAAAGAAGCGTATGGTATCTTAGGCGTGGGTGAGTCCGACTCTGAGGCCGATATTAAAAAGGCGTACAGACGACTCATGAGTCAGCATCATCCCGACAAACTAGTCGCCAAAGGGCTCCCAGAAGAGATGATGCAGTTGGCCAAGGAAAAAACCCAAGAGATACAAGCTGCCTATGATCGTGTCAAAAATGCACGTAAAGCTTAAATAGGTTTAGGTTTGTTTGCTGTTGGGGCAGGGGCGACCCCCGGAGGCACTTCTGTTGGAGCGGGTGGTTTAGATGGAATAATGATGGAATTCATCTCTGCTTTAACGACATAGGTTTCCAGTAAACCTCGAGTATAGCGAAGCAACCACTCTTGATTGGAAATAGAGGGTGTCGGCGTCGGTAATCGACTTTGATGGAAATTGTTCAGCTTATTACGCCGTGCAATTTTTAAACGTAGCGCCGCATCGCTCGTATCCGGTATCGCTTTAATGCTAGGAGTATGAGTGTAGATATCTAAGGTTGTGTGTTTTATTCCACTGAGCAACTCCAAATAGTTAGGTGCACTTAGATCCTCAGATTGAGCCGCATCTAACATCAATAACTTGATATTCGAGTCTTCAGGTAAGTTTTTCACTAAAGCGGTTGCCCACGTGGCACCAGAACCGCTACCGGCAATCACAATGCGAGTGAAGCCTTTTTGTTCTAACCATTGAATAGCCGTAATGCCTCGTTTCATGATGATTTCGAAGCGGTCGGAGGTTTGCGGTGTATCGGGCGTCCCTTGTGCTACGGCCGTGGGTGGTTGCTTATCTGCTGGAGGTTGGTTGGCTTCAGGTGGTGATAGGTTGGTCGTAGGTTGAGCGTCGGGTGGAGGGGTATCCGTAGGGGGAGTCTGCGTGTTCTTCTTGTGGATAACCTTCAGTGCCGGCAATGTGCGTTTAGGCAGCGCGGCAGTAATCGGGGTTGGTAAGGGCAGACTCAGGGTGCCCCAGCCAAAGTCAGTTAATCCGATTCTTAAGGTGTTTAATGTAATTGGCCAATCGGGATGGGTCAGCTCATTGGGGAACAGAAGAACCGCTCCTTTAATGACTGAGCCGCTTTGCTCCCGAAAAAAGGCACTAAAATTATCTTCTCCAGAGGTTAACGCAATAACGCTCGTTTCCCTGTCGGTTATCGAGTTGGCTAAATCAAGGAGTTGAGACTGGTTGGGTGTTGGCTCGACCCGTGTTTGCTCGATTACCTGCGGCGCGGGTGGGCTGCTTTTATCATCAGCGGTAGGCGTATCGGCTGCTTTTGATAAGCTACTGATGAACAGCATAGCTAGCATGAAGCATGTTCGGCAATGATTTTTTAACACTAAACAGTCGATTTTCATTATAAAAGTTTTGATAACTCTATATTGCGTTAAACGCGAACGCTGCATAAGGCGCTTGGCTTAGGTACAATGGCCGTAAATTAACCGTTGATGGAATGTTACTCATGTCCGATTTCAAAATTGCCCCTTCGATATTATCTGCAGATTTTGCGCGTTTAGGTGAAGAAGTCGATGCTGTCCTAAAGGCGGGTGCAGATATTGTGCATTTTGATGTGATGGATAACCATTATGTGCCTAATCTAACCATCGGACCTATGGTATGTAAAGCATTAAGGGACTACGGGATTACTGCACCGATTGATGCGCATCTCATGGTTAAGCCGGTCGATCGTATGATTGGTGACTTTATCAATGCGGGAGCTAGCTATATCACGTTCCACCCTGAAGCCTCTGATCATATTGACCGCTCACTGCAAATGATTCGTGATGGCGGCTGTAAGTCAGGCTTGGTGTTTAATCCTGCTACGCCTCTTCATTATCTGGACTACGTTATGGATAAGGTTGATATGATCCTCTTGATGTCGGTTAACCCAGGCTTTGGTGGACAGTCTTTTATTCCAAGTACGCTCGATAAGTTGCGTCAAGTGCGTCAGTTGATTGATGCAAGTGGCCGAGAAATTCGATTAGAAGTTGATGGTGGTGTAGGTATCGCAAATATTGCTGATATTGCCGCAGCCGGTGCTGATACTTTTGTGGCGGGCTCAGCAATTTTTAATACGGATGACTATGCGAAAACGATCGCAGCGATGCGAGCAGAATTGGCTAAAGTATCCGGCGCTCATAGCTAATGAGAGAGTTGTTTAACGGACAGCTTCCTAAGCTGATTATGTTCGATTTAGACGGTACGCTAGTTGATAGCGTACCCGATCTTGCTGCTGCCGTAGCAAAAATGCTGCTGGCTTTAGGTTTGCCGCCGAGTACAGAGTCACAAGTGCGTGATTGGGTCGGGAATGGTGCGCGAATGCTAGTAAAAAGGGCGTTAATATTCGCCTCACCTGAGACAGCGGAGTCACGCTTTGATGATGCATTCCGCTTCTTTATGGATTTTTATGCGCAAGGTGTAGCCGTTGATAGCTGTTTATATCCGAGTGTCAAAGAGACGTTAGACACCCTTCATCAACAAGGTGTGGCCTTGGCCGTCGTAACCAATAAGCCAGAATGCTTTACCCACCCTCTATTAAAACACCTAGGCATAGCAACCTATTTTAGCTACGTGCTAGGCGGTGATTCATTGGCAGAGAAAAAGCCTCATCCCCAACAGCTGATACACCTTATGGGTTTGATGGACATTAATGCTGAACACGTTCTTATGGTGGGTGACTCTGTTAATGATGTACAAGCAGCAAGGGCCGCAGGTTGCCCTATCATCGCTGTGCCTTATGGATACAATCATGGTGAGCCAATAGCGTTATCTCATCCGGATAAAGTGATTCCTTCCTTAGCTCACTTGCTGGTCTAAGCTTGATTACAGGCTAGTTTTTCCAGAAGCTCGGCAGCAGCAGGGCAAATACAGTAAAGTATTCTAATCGGCCAAGAATCATAGCCCCTGATAACACCCAAGTACCTAAATCGTTCACCGGTTGGAAGTTGCTGCTGAGAGCACCAAATCCGGGGTCTGATACGTTGATGCACGCGGCGACGGCCGTAAAGGCAGACCAAAAATCCAGCCCTGTTGCCATCAGTATTCAGGTAATAACTAAACTTGAGCTTGAAACAAGCGATAAAAATGCCATCACGACATTGTGCACATCGTTGTGGACGGTCTGATTTTGATACTTGATTACAAAAACACCTTGTGGATGGATCAGTTGATTCAGGTTCTTGATGATCAGCTTGACCGCCATAATGTCGCGAATAATTTTATTGCACCCAGCTGTTGATCCTGCACACCCTCCAAAATAACCAGCAAAGACTATAGATAGTAGGCTAGGGAGCAGGCTAACGTAATAAAGATATAAGCGCCCCAGAGGTAATGGGCAGTATTGGCCCACGCGAGGCGACAGTTTGTCATCTTTGATGGGGTCAGGCGTTTCTGCTTTAAGGAGTTTCATTCCCCCCTACGTTTAACATAGGTAAAATGGCAACCACGAAAATGACGATGCCTAAGCCTCCCATCCACTGCAAAAATTGCCGGTTATAGAAGGAAAGTTTTTGGCATGGCATCCAAGCCAGAAAGCATGGTCGCACCCGTTGTTGTTAGTGCGCTAATGGATTCAAAACCCGCGTCAGTAAAACTGATTTGGGTAATTCGATAATCGGAACCCCACCTAAAACGCCAGCCACAACCCACGTGGCCGCAGGGATAACAATCTTGTGGTGACTTTGATGTTAACCACTATTTACTTCTTCTTTGATCCTAAGGGTGGAGCCATAAAGCGATAGCCCACCCCCTGTTCTGTTTTGATGTATCTTGGAGAGTCTGAATCGTCATTGAGCTTTTTTCTTAGCTGGCTGATAAAGACGCGAAGATAATGGGTGTCTTCAACATGGGAGGCGCCCCAAATGTCATTAAGTAGCGTTTGTTGAGTAATCAGATTACCAGGGTTTTCAGCCAGTGCGTAGAGCAGTGCAAACTCTTTTCTAGAAAGGCTTACCTCGTTACCTTGAAAAAAAACCGTGTGCGTTTGTAGATTAATCTCCAGATCTTCGAACCTTAAAACCGTCACCTCCTCTTCAGAAGAGAGGTCCCGTAAAAGGACTTTAATTCTCGCCATCAATTCACGTACACCAAAGGGTTTACTGAGGTAGTCGTTCGCGCCGCCCTCTAGTAATTTTACCTTTTCGTTTTCTTCGTCTCGGGCTGTTAGGATTAAAACAGGGATACGACTTATTTCACGAATTTTACGCAGCAGATGAAAACCATCAATATCGGGCAGGCCTAAATCTAATATCACCAAGTGGGGGGCGCTGGAAGCTAATACATCAAGCCCTTTTTTGCCGGTATCTGCCTCAAAATACTCAAATCCTTCAGTGGTAATGGAGATACGCATAAATTTTCGTATCTGTATTTCATCATCAATGATTAAAATGCGTTTCTTCATGAGTGCTCAGTCTCACTGATAGGTAGAGAAATTTCCATGGTACAACCCTCCGTTGTGGGTAAGGCTTTGAGCGTTCCGTTGTGTGCAGCAATAATGCCGCGAGCGACTGTCAATCCTAAGCCTGTGCCACCTTCACCCGCATCACCCGAGCGGTTTGAATAGAAAACATCAAACACTTTTTCTCTAAGTTCTGGCGGAATTCCTGGGCCTTGATCCGACACTAAAATGCGAACCTTGTAGGCATCGTTAAAGACTTGAACGCGAACCGTGCTTTTTTCTGGAGAGAATTTAAGTGCATTATCGACTAGGTTATAGATAGCCTGTTCTAAAAAGGTGTCCTGCACATTCACTTCAGGAATGTTAGATATCTTTTCAATCATGACACGGGGGTTATCCAATCGCTCTTTAACTTTTAACAAAATCGGCCAAATGGGTTGAGTAGTCGGCATCAACTTTATTTTGTTATTTTGCAGCTTGATGACATGTAATAAGTTTTCAATGTAGTGGTGCAGACGATGGGTTTCTTCTAGTGCGCCATTGAGCAGTTCATCTCGCTCTTCAGCAGAGAGTTGTTGTTGGTATTCTTGATAGGTAGAGAGCGTACCTATGATCCCTGAAAGAGGGGTTCTAAGATCATGCGATACCGACAGTAAAATACTGGTACGTAACTCGGCTTGCTTTAAAGCCTCTCGTTGGGTGCGATGAAAGTAGGCAAAGTGGCTGGTAATAAAAGCGATGGTTAGAAAAACCAATGTGTTAACGATATCCTCGGCATCTGTCATGTGCAAAGAATAGCGAGGCTCGGTAAAAAAGTAGTTATAAACCAGTGCGCTGAGAACGCCTGACATAATGGCGATCGCTTTGCTGCCTACAATCGATAGAATAATGACACCGAGTTGCAGCACTAATAAAATGCCGCTTTTAGGCAGAAAAAGATGATCAAGTAAAATGGCTAGCAGTAAGCAAGCCGTAATAACCAAGAGCGAGATCAGTATTCCCCGCTTATTAAATCGCGCTTCATCCAAAGAGTTGAGCATCGCCAACACACCATGATGGGTAGATAGGTTGAATATTACTCTCTTTTAACGTTTGTAAGTGTTAAATGAACGTAAAATCCGCGGGAACTCATCTGGAGACTACTCTGAAAAAATATCAAAGATGACGCTGCGTAACCAAATGTTGCCACCATCTTGATGGTATCTTCGGTGCCAAAAAATATTAATCTTTGCTGACATTATGTCGATGGGGTGGGGACGAATCACTAAGCCTAAGCTCTTATGTGTTTGGAGGGCTAATTTTTCTGTTACCGTAGCAATGAGGTCCGTTTCGCTGATGATATAAGGTGCAGAAACAAAGTGAGGTAGTCTCAATCGAATCGTTCGGTCTATTCCGCTTTCTGCCAATTGTTTTTCAACTCGACCGTGCCCTGTTCCACTCGCTTCAATAATAATGTGATTGGCTTGTGAAAAGCGTTCTATTGTAAGGGGGCCTTCAGAAAGCGGATGGCCGCTCCGCATTAAGCAAACATATTTCTGATCAAACAATCGTCGTTGGTAAAAACCTGCTTCGAGTTGTGGTAGGAGACCAATTGCTAAATCCACACTACCGGTTTCCATTTTTTCTTTGAGTGACTGATCATTTTCTTGAACAGTAGAAAGGGTGATGTTGGGCGCATGCTTGGCTAAATAGGCCATAAGTCGTGGAAGTAAATACATTTCGCCTAAATCAGTCATTGAAAGGCAGAAGGTCCTCTCACTCGTTGCAGGGTTAAACTTATCCTCATAATTAAGACCATCATTGAGCATACTCAGTGAGTAGCTGACAGCATCATAAATACTGTCTGCGAAAGGGGTAGGCTTCATTCCTCGTGCCGTTCGTTCAAACAATTCATCATTTAATGATTTACGCAGTCTCGCTAGAGCGTTACTGACCGACGGTTGAGTAATCC
>DAIRSP010000096.1:0-10145 GCA_036804365.1 Neptunomonas sp.
TTCTGAATACTTAAGGTTAATTGATGTTGTTAAACGTGTATCAGGGACGTATGACATAGACCAATTCCCAAATTCTCGCTCAGAGATTTCCGTATAATCTAGTAAAACAATATTCGAATGCCGTTTATCATTTAATATCTTATGGTAGAGTTTATTTACATTTGACCGAGATGACTCAATACATTGAAGGAAATAATTATTACTAAAACAAAGCATACCAGTGATATCTAGCTTCTGGTTATTATTTCTAGCTGTGTTTAATATATTCTCAATGTCTTCTGGTTTAAATTGTTCCGTAGCCTCACTCACGTATATAATTCTCGTAAGAAACATAACTATAACTCCTTATGTTTTTTTCAAGTATAGACCCTATATTTTAATTCGTGTTAAATCAAACTAACAAGTCATTGCAGCAGAACAAAAAAACAGCTGGCTTTTGCTCGTGCCTCGCTAATTTTATCCAGCTATTTTATTGCCTCTGAATGAGGTGTTAGCTGCTTACAATTTCGTATGTTCCATTAGCTGTACAAGTTGGTTTTTTAGTCATATACTTGTCTTATTAAGCGTACATGTGGAGGTTTTATGAGAATTATATCTTTTACCGAAGCTAGAAATAGCTTGAAGAGCGTTTTGGATGCTGTTGTTAATGACGCAGATACAACTGTGATCACGCGTCGTGATTCTGAAGATGCCGTTGTTATGTCACTTGATTATTACAATAGCTTAATGGAAACGGTTCATTTACTTCGCTCTCCGGCAAATGCTGAGCACTTACATCGTTCAATTGCGCAGTTTAAAGCGGGTAAGGTGAGCCAAAGAGATTTAATCGATGAGTAGTCGTTTATTATCTTGGACTGATGAATCTTGGAATGATTATGTTTATTGGCAGACGCAAGACAAGAAAACACTTAAACGTATAAATAAACTCATCACGGATGTTAAGCGTTCTCCTTTCGAGGGCATAGGTAAACCTGAACCACTAAAAGAAAATTTATCTGGTTTTTGGTCGCGACGAGTAGATGATACGAATAGGCTAGTTTATGCGGTTGATGATAGTGCTATCACAATCATTTCTTGCCGTTATCACTATTAATTTAGGCTTTATCGTCAGGCAGCTAACAAACGCTTCAAGAGGGACAGCCAACGCGCGGCATTTTTATTATGCGTTGGTTTATGTGATTACGGTGTTATGCGGAAAGTTGGTAGTAGCGTTGGCTGCCCCTTAACCAAACGTTACATTTTTTCGGAGTACATGTGATAGATCGTATAGAAAATTGGATCGACGAGACAAATAGGGTATACCGATCAAAGCGGCGGTCGTGCTCAATCTTTGAAGCAGAGTTTGCTGGGTTTTATCCGCCTAAGTTCTTGAAAGAATCTTACTTCGTAGTTGTTTCTGAAATTCCAAAGCCGATCTTTCCTGAGCTTCGTGAAATGGGCCTCGGAGATTTTATAGATATGCCAGTCAATGGCATCACTTATAAGGACACCTACTACGTGTCTGAAGAGTCTGCCAATGTCCTTAGATTGCACTTTCACGAGCTTGTCCACGTGGTTCAGTGGGGGCTGCTTGGCGCTGGCAGATTTATCAGCCGCTATATCAGTGAAATTCAACACTATGGTTACAATGCTGCTCCGCTAGAGGAAGTGGCCTATGCCCTAGACGAACACTACTCTACAAAAGGGCCCCTTATAGATGTACCTAGCTTTGTGCAGTCTAAAATGTAACACCTATGAGCCTTCATCCTGTCAATAGGCATTAGTTTTTTATTGGCCGCGTCTGCGGCCAATACCAAGTCCCTGAACCAGTGATCCTACTTCATCTGTCATCGTTGGCTGTGAATGACTTACAGCAAACACCTATTTGCTGCGTGACTAACTCGTTAAAAAGCGTTGTTCATCAAATACCTTTTCGTTCTTTAACATGAAATAGACCGCACGCCCAAGTTTGTGTGCCAATGCAGACAGAGCCTTGGCTTTGCTTATGCGTTTCTGAAAGCGTTGTAACAATTTTTGTGCACCCGGATTGCCCCACAGGTAAAGCACAGCGGCTTCGGAAAAAGCCCATTTCAGATGGGCGTTACCGATAATGAGTATCAAGGCGCTCAAAATAGATCGCCTTCGGCGATCCTTTAGCTAATCAATAACACAGAATCAACTTCTTGCTCAAAAGGGTCAGTTGAACTATTATTTGTACGTTATTTTGTACTAATGGGAGTTCAATATGAGTCGTATTCATTTCGATCAAGATATTCAGCCTTTGTCTGAGTTTCGTGCCGGTGTAGCTTCATACATCAAACAAATCAATGAGACTCGTCGTCCATTGGTTATTACGCAACGTGGCAAAGGTGTTGCTGTTGTTCTCGATGTTGCTGAGTATGAAGCAATGCAAGAGAAAATCGAATTACTGGAAGAAATGCGCACAGCAGAAGCTCAGTTAGCTTCTGGTCACGGTGTTTCCAATGATGATGCGCGTGCTCAAGTACTTGGTCGCATTAAGAAATGAAAGTAGTCTGGTCTCCATTAGCACTTCAGAAACTAGGTGATGCAGCTGAGTTTATTTCTTTGGATAATCCACCTGCGGCAGAGAGGTGGGTAAACGAAGTTTTTGATAAAACTGAACTCCTTGGAAGTATGCCTGAAATGGGGCGGTTTGTTCCTGAAATGCCCCATACGAATTATCGCGAAATCATCTTTGGTCACTATCGTATTATCTACAGTTTAAGTCACGAAATTCGCGTACTAACAGTTCGTAATTGTCGTCAAACTTTATCGGAAGATGACGTGTAAAACTCTGTTATAACAAACTGTTTAGAGTGATTCGCAACGCTTGGCATTTTTGTTATGCGTTGTGTTTATTGTTTAAAGTGGTATGCGGGAGCAGCGGTATTGTGTTGCTCACACCTTAACAGGGCGTTGTATTCTTTCTCATTCCGTAAACTATCCGTACAGTTTGAATGTGCTTTAAATTTGCACTAGAATCTCTGAGATTACGGAATGTATCCGTACGTAGGAGGGGCTATGGCAGCGGCACGTTTAGATATCCGCCTTGATGAAGAGATAAAGGCAAAAGCCGAAAAAGCATCGGCTTTACTTGGTTTAAAAAGTCTCACTGAATATGTAGTGAGACTTATGGACGAAGATGCGACTCATGTTATTGAAGAGCATGAAAGTATTGCGGTTAAAGACAGTGTCTTTGATGAGTTTATGGCTGCGTGTGATAAAGCAAAAGCACCAAATCAAGCTTTGCTTGAAGCTGCCAAATTTACAGATGAGAGTGGTATTAAGTGAGTTGGGGTAAAGAGTTCGTAGAACTTAGTAAATCAAAGCATGATCGCAACTCTTTCGACTGTGGTGAACAAGAGCTAAATACATTTATCAAAACTCAAGCCGTAAAGCACATGCAAGCAGGTATTAGCCGAACTATGGTTCTACCTAGTGCTAAACCGCTGTTAAATCAAAAACACGCTATTTGTGCGTTTTATAGTGTTGCCCCGAGCTCTATCTGTCGAGAAACATTACCGACACAACTTGCAAAGAAACTTCCTAGGTATCCAATCCCCGTTTTTCTTTTGGCTCAATTAGCGGTGCACAAAGAGTTTCATGGTTCAGGACTCGGAAAGGTTAGTCTAATTCGTGCATTGAAGTATTTGTGGCAAGTAAACCATCACATGAGAGCGTACGCAATTGTTGTGGACTGTCTTACAGATTCCGCTCATAAGTTTTATACGAAGTTCGGTTTTGAAGTGCTGTGCGAACATAATGGGCGCATTCGTATGTTTTTACCAATGAAAACGGTAGAACAGCTTTTTAATCAATAGGCTACGAATATAACACAGCATTTCAGAGTGATTTCTTACGCTTGGTGTTTTCGCTTCGCTCAAGTAGAGCCAAGCATGTGTCACACCTTAATGCGGCGTTATCCTAGTAAACGTAGTGATATTGAAGCTGTGCAATCAATAGCTGATCATCGAGTACCTTGTATACCATTCGATGTTCATCATTAATCCTTCTTGACCAATAGCCAGAAAGCCCGTGCTTTAGGGGTTCAGGTTTTCCAATACCTTCGAAAGGTGTTCGTTGTATATCTTTAATCAGAGTATTAATTCGTTTAAGTATTTGCTTATCTGTTTTTTGCCAAAACAAATACTCGTCCCAAGCCTTGGACGAAAACGTAAGTTTCATTCTTCTATAAGCTCTCTTTCACTTCCATTTCCAGATTCAAGCTCAGCAATTGATTCAAGTAATTTTCTAGCATTCGCAGGTGACCTCAACAGATATGAAGTTTCTTCCAGTGCTTTATAGTCAGCCAGTGAAACCATGACTACCGAGTCTTCACGCTTGCGTGTAATAATAACGGGTTCATGGTCATTACAAACTTTTTCCATTGTTTTCGCTAAATTTGCTCTAGCAACGCTGTAGCTTATAGCGTCCATAATAAATACCTTGTTGTACATGATTATGTACATTATATATGAGCAAAACAAGTTGCTCAAACGGATTCCGCAAAATATGTCGTGCAGGAGTAAAGCAGTGAACAAAATTAAAGTATCGCCTTGGTGGGTTGTGTTTGCTGCGATTGTGATCTTAGGTTACAGCGTGGGTGTTCGTCAGGCATTGGGGCTGTTGGTGCCTGAAATTAGCCGAGATCTCGAAGCCTCTCTCTCTTCGCTTTCCTTTGGGTTCGCTGTGCAAAACCTTCTGTGGGGAGCGTTATCGCCTATCGCAGGGATGCTTGCAGAGCGTTACGGCACGGTAAAAGTGCTATTGGCAGGTGCTTTGATCTATGGTGGCGGATTAATTGTTGCCGCACTGGCGCAAAGCGCCACGCTTTTCTTTATGGGCAACGCGGTGCTGGTTGGCATTGGTGTGGGTGCGACCACCTTCCCTATCGTCTTAGGGGCGGTTGGCAAGCGCTTTCCGGTGCAACGTCGAACTCTGGCATTGGGTGTGGCGAGTGCGGGTGGTTCATTAGGGCAATTTATCTATGCGATGTTGGTGAGTCATTTCAGTCCTGAGATGAACTGGTCGACCCTCTTCTTCCTGTTTTCGACGACCACCTTGGTGGTTATATCGTTAACCTGGATGCTGAAGGATCAAGGGGAGAAAGTGCCGCCCTCTACCACCAGCGTGACTAAAATCTTTGATTGGTCTGCTATTGGAGAGGCTTTTAAGGTACGTGAGTACCAACTTCTCAATATTGGCTTCTTTGTCTGCGGTTTTCATATAGCGTTTATTACGGTGCACATGTCGGGCTTTATTGCGTACTGCGGACTGTTACCTAACATTGCTTCCGATTCATTAGCCTTGATCGGCTTGACCAATATTGTCGGTGTGATTTTCTTTGGCTGGGCAGGTGATCGCTGGCATAAGCCTTGGTTGCTGATCTTGATCTACTGGGTAAGGGCCTGCTTGATTATTCTCTTGTTGTTAATGCCTAAAACGGATCAGTTGTTCTACATCTTTGCTGCTCTAATGGGGATGTTGTGGTTGTCTACCGTGCCTCTGACCAGTGGGGCGGTTGCACAGATTTTCGGCACTAAAAACTTAGCATCACTGTTTGGTGTGGTGATGTTTAGCCACCAGATAGGTGCATTCTTTGGAAGCTGGTGGGCGGGCTTAACCTTTGAATGGTACGGCAATTATGATTTGGCATTAATTGTGAGTGCTGCGTTAGGTGTATTGGCCGCTGCTGTGCATCTGCCTATCACTCCTGCACGTTTAGCTCGGTTCGCACAGGCCGCTTAAACCACGAGGTCTATCTGTTGGAGGGTACCCGCGCTGCCCTCCTCCGTTAGGAAAAAACCCGTGCTGCGTATTTGGCCGGCCAGCTGATCTTGGTCTCCTGCTGCTAAATCCCAAGGTGTCGCTTGGCTGCCTAAATAGAGCGCACCGATGTTCTTCTCCTCTAGCGTGAAGAGCTGTTGGCTGTTGTTGCTACCTTGCACCATGATTTTCAGATGTTGGAAAATGGCATCTCCTTCATCAATGAAACCATTCTGATCTTGATCATATTGCCGCAAATCGGCAAAACCATCTCCAGATGTCGCACCAAATAGCTCTCCTCCGTTATCAATAATGCCATTCTGGTTCTTATCTAACGCGATATAACCACTGTGCGATTTGAGTTGATACAACGACTCTTTGTCACTATCGCTGTCTATATCAAATTGCCAAGTATTACTGGTTAGCTCTGCGGATTGACCAGAGAAGTTAATCACTAACGGATCTTGGAGTGCTGCGCCTAAGCGCATATTCAGTGTTTCAGAACGGCTTGTTTCGCGGCTCAGGGCGAGATTGATATTGATATCCAGCGCGCGACCATCAGCGGTTAGTACTTTTCCTTGAGCGGCAAAGCTCACCTTGTCGGTGGTTTTCGTTGTGGCCACCGCTGAGTAATCTAATCCGAAGCGTAAACGGTTAGCAGGCTCGGCTTTTTCAACATTGAGACCGTTGGACAATGATAGCGCTGTTTGCTCCCCTTTCTGCTCGCTAGCTGAGGCTTGTGACAGCATGCGCACTTCGAGCTTTTTGCCGGTAATCCCTTCAAATAAGCGCTTAATTACCTCAAGTTTTAATTTATCTTCCTCGGTGAGTGATAAAGGAGTGCGTTCCTCTGTTGAGGTTGCTGAGGCTGTGAGCTGAGTAAAGGATAGTGAGGTGTTTGAGGCAATCGCATTCGCTCTGAGCTGCTTGCGCGGATCTTCATAGGTTGCCATAAGCTCACGAGAAGAGGCTCTAACCTCTTCACGAGAGACTAAAGATGCTTCATTGAAGTTGTCGCCTTCACGGATAAAGCCAGCGGTTAGACGCGTCTCTAATGACCGCTCGACTGAATGGTGCGATTGTGCCGATAACGAAACCGCAGCTCCCTCAATTTTCATACCCACCTCGGTGTTGTGGCATATATGAGAGCTATCGGCCAAATGGGTTAAGAAATAACCGGATAAATTTTCATGCAGGTTAATTCTTAACATGAATAGGCAGCTAGAAGGTGTTCGGCTAGACTGTACAGATCTCTCAAAACGCCAAGATCCTATGCTAGATAATATTAACCGCCGTATTCTTAAAGCCCTTCAGGATGACGCTCGCATCTCTTATGCAGAGCTGGGTAAGCTTGTGCATCTCTCTGCACCGGCTGTTGCTGAGCGTATACGTAAGCTGGAGCGTGATGGTGTCATCACGGGTTATTCTATCTCTGTTGATATGGATAAATTGGGTTTGCCGATTATTGCGATGGTGCAGTGTAAGGTTTTCCGCGCAATGGAGCGGCAGTTTAAAGAGCTGCTGTTGACGATTCCTGATGTGATCGAGTGCTACAACACAACCGGTGAGCAGGCGTTTGTGATCAAGATGGCGACACGCTCAATGGCGCGTTTAGATGAGATTCTCGAAATATTCGGGGATATGTGTGATACCAATACGATGATGGTGTTATCCACCCCTGTGTACCGCACACTCCCTGATACCTTCTTTGAATAATGTTTAAATAATCTATACGGGTTCTGCTTGGTTAATGGCGCTTGGCTTACGCTCAGGCCATTGACTGATCAGCATGCCGGTCAGCATTAAGCCGCACCCCATGAGTTGGTTCGTTGTCAGGGTTTCGTCAAGTAATAACCATCCGCCAATCACCGCAAACACAGCTTCGGTCGATAGAATTAAGGCGGTGACGCTAGGGTTAACTTTGCGCTGTGCAATAATCTGAAAGGTAAATGCGATACCACTAGACGCTATCCCTGCATAAAGCAACGGCCAGATCGCTGATTGAAACTGCATAAGTGTTGGGGCTTCGTAGAGCAACGTAGCTGCGATAGCGAGCATAGTGGCCACTAAAAATTGCATGATAGTGAGCGTGATCGCATCAACACGGTTGCACAGCCAGCCGAGTAACAACACATGCGCAGTCCAAAAGAGTGCGCCTATCAACTCCAGCAGGTCGCCTTCATTGATCTTAAATGAGTCAGAGACCGAGAGCGCATAAAGACCTGCGATCGCAAGTACAACCCCACCCCAGGTTTTTATGTTTGTACTATGACCAAATGCGATGCCTGCGATAGGCACCATCACTATGTACATCCCTGTGATAAAGCCCGCATTGCCTGCCGTGGTATGTAGCAAGCCAATCTGTTGGAAGCTAAAGCCGCCAAAAAGGATAGTTCCGGCGATCAAGCCACCCCAAAAAAGTGTTTTCGGATGTGGAATCCTATGTTTTCCCATCACTAGCCATAACGGGACTAACGAGAGAGCTGCCAATAAAAAGCGCGCTGCATTAAAACTATGAGGGCCTAAATGTGCCATGCCCGTGCTTTGTGCAACGAAGGCAAAACCCCAGATAGCAGCGACAAGCACCAGTAATAGATGAGATGGCGAGATTAACTTGAACATATGCAGTGACTCAATAAATGACGGTAGAGCGCCTATTCTAAGGAAGAATAGGGTCAGAGGGTGAGATCAAAACAATGGATTTAAAAGCTAATCTGCTTAAAAACAAAGGTTATGAGTCTATTTTGCTTTTGAATCGTAAGTCGGTATGAGAGGTAAAGCTCAACGGGCTAAAACCCGTCGAGCATATCCAGATAGTTTGCTCGCTCATAACCCGCTGGGTCTGAGGTATGGTGATAAGACATACTACCGCGTAGCTGCTCTAATGAGTCGTACTCATTAGCATCTAGCCAATGGTTTAAAGCGGCGGTTATTTCGCCAATAGTGCCAATCCCCTGCTTGAGCAGCACGCTGCATAGTTGGGTGATATTGGCGCCTGCAAGCGATGCCTTGATCACATCTTCAACCGTATGGACGCCACCCGTCACCGCAATATCAATATTGACTTGATGTTTAAGGATGGCCGTCCAACGAATACGTTCTAAGAGTTCTGCAGAGCTAGAAAGTTGAATGCGGCTATCGATATCTAGCGTTTGTAAATTGATGTCTGGTTGATAAAAACGATTAAAAATCACGACGCCGTCAGCCCCGGCCATTTTAAGACGGTCGACAAAATTGACGGGACTACTGAATTGCGATGAAATTTTCACAGCTAGCGGAATATCCACCGTATCACGCACGATCTTAACAATATCTAAATAGCGTTTCTCGACATCGGCGGCCGATTCATGCAGGTTAGCTGCCACATAATAGATGTTGAGTTCTAGCGCGTCTGCGCCTGCTTGCTGGAGGTTTGCAGAATGCTCTTCCCACCCTTCTGGGGAGACACCGTTTAAGCTAGCGATCACCGGAATAGACAATGCACCTTTTAGCGTTTGCAACGTTTCGAGATAACGGTCTTCAGTGGTTTTAATCTTTTCAGGAAATGCCGTGGGTAGAAAGCCATTGGCTTCGAAGTGGCCCAGATCCTGATCGTGCAGCAGCTTGTGGATAAGTTCATTATCTTGTTGGCAGTGTTCCTCAAAAAGGCTGCGCATCACGATGGCGCTAACCCCAGCGTCTTCCAATTGCTTTGCGCTTTTCATACCGGCAGTTAAAGGCGAAGCCGAGGCAACCAACGGGTTTTTCAGTTCCAAACCTAAGTAGTGACTCAGTAGTTTATTCATCGCTGACGGCCTCTGTCGTTGTCGTTTCTGCTGTGTTGGGTTGTGAGTTTTGATCTTCATCAGCCAAAGGAACCTCGGCTGCCGTCCAATCCATGCTAGCTAGTTGCTCATATCGTTTATAGCGCTCACTCACTTCGTGCTGCGCTTGGTCTAACAATGCCTTTGCTTCTTCCGGATGGGTGCGATACAGCATGCTAAAACGTGATTCTAATAGTGCAAATTTAGCATAAGGAATCGAAGGGGCTTTTGAATCCATTTTTAATGGGTTTTCGCCTAGTGCTGCCTTGCGAGGATCGTATCTAAAGAGAGGCCAATGGCCACTGTCAACGGCCAGTTTTTGATGAAGATGATTATCTTGCATCTCGTATCCATGGGCTATGCAAGGTGAGTAAGCGATTATTAACGAGGGGCCATCATAGGATTCTGCTTCTAAAAAGGTGCGCAGTGTTTGGACATCTTTGGCAGCATAAGCGACATGCGCAACATAGACATTGCCATAGTCCATAGCGATTCTAGCGAGATCTTTTTTACCGCTGGATTTACCGGCTGCGGAGAATTTTGCCACGGCTGCGCGCGGTGTCGCTTTGGATGTTT
>DAIRSP010000097.1:0-9944 GCA_036804365.1 Neptunomonas sp.
GTAGTGGTGCTAAAGCGGGGACATCAGCCAAAACCTGTAATACACCACCACAGGTATTACAGGTTTTGGCTGATGTCCCCGCTTTAGCACCACTACCATCGCATGTTTCACAAGCAACCAACGTCGGTACTTTGATCGTTTTTTCTACGCCACGTACAGCTTCTTCAAGGGATAGATCCATTGTGTAACGAAGATCCGCACCCCGTTGAACCGAGCTACGACGGCGTCCACCGCCACCCCCGAAGATATCACCAAACACATCCCCGAAAATATCGGAGAAGCCTTCAGCTCCACCGCCGAAACCACCTGCACCGCCGCGCATATTAGGGTCAACACCCGCATGACCATACTGGTCATAGGCTGCTTTTTTCTGAGCGTCCGATAAGACCTCATAAGCCTCGTTGACTTCTTTGAATTTTTCTTCAGCTGTTACATCATCAGGATTACGATCCGGATGAAACTTCATTGCCATTCGACGGAAGGCTTTTTTAATATCTTGATCACTGGCGTTTTTATCAACACCTAGGACTTCGTAAAAATCTCTTTTAGACATAATATCCGGTTCTATTTTGTTTCAGCGGTTAGCTCCCGCCGGGAGCCGGACACGACAACGCGGGCTTTCGCCCGCGCTGCCACACTTCAGTGTTTACAAGGGCAAGCGCGTTGCTTACTTCTTGTCATCCTTCACTTCTTCAAACTCTGCATCAACCGCATCGTCAGCTTCAGTTTTCTGATCCGCTTCAGCGCCTTCGCCTTGCTGCGCTGCATCAGCATACATCTTCTGAGCCAAACCTGAGATCGCCTCAGTTAACGCTTCAGTTTTGCTATCGATATCCGCTTTATCGTCAGCTTTGAGCGATTCTTCGAGTGCAGCAATAGCACCTTCAATGGCAGCGGTTTCTTCAGCCGTTGCTTTATCGCCTGCTTCCTTCAGCGTTTTCTTAGCCGAGTGAACCATCGCATCACCTTGGTTGCGTGCTTGAGTTAACTCTTCAAACTTCTTATCCGCTTCCGCGTTAGCTTCAGCATCGCGTACCATTTTCTCGATCTCTTCATCACTTAATCCAGAAGAGGCTTTGATAACGATAGACTGCTGTTTACCTGTCGCTTTATCTTTAGCCGATACGTTAAGAATACCGTTCGCATCCAAGTCAAATGTTACTTCGATTTGCGGTACACCACGTGGCGCTGGTGGTATATCTGCTAAGTCAAAACGTCCTAAAGACTTGTTAGTCGACGCTTGCTTACGCTCACCCTGAACAACGTGAATCGTTACCGCATTCTGGTTATCATCCGCAGTCGAGAAGATCTGTGACTTCTTAGTAGGGATAGTCGTGTTTTTATCGATAACTGGAGTCGCAACACCACCCATTGTTTCGATACCCAGTGTTAGTGGAGTAACGTCTAACAATAGAACGTCTTTAACGTCACCTGACAACACCGCACCTTGAATCGCAGCACCTACAGCAACCGCTTCATCAGGGTTTACGTCTTTACGCGCTTCTTTACCGAAGAATTCAGCAACAACTTTTTGCACCATTGGCATACGTGTTTGACCACCAACCAAGATAACTTCATCGATGTCAGATGTGCTCAAACCAGCATCTTTCAAAGCTGTACGGCAAGGATCGATTGAGCGTGTTACCAGTTCTTCAACCAATGACTCTAACTTAGCACGTGAAATTTTTACGTTTAAGTGCTTAGGACCTGTTGCATCAGCCGTGATGTAAGGCAGGTTCACATCAGTTGACTGAGCAGATGACAATTCAACTTTTGCTTTTTCAGCACCTTCTTTCAAACGTTGCAGCGCCAGTGGATCGTTGTGTAGATCAATACCTGTTTCTTTCTTAAACTCTGCAGCCAAGTACTCGATCAAACGCATGTCGAAGTCTTCACCACCTAGGAATGTATCACCGTTAGTCGCCAATACTTCGAACTGGTGCTCACCATCAACGTCTGCAATTTCAATGATAGAGATATCAAATGTACCACCACCTAGGTCATATACAGCGATTGTTTTGTCGCCTTTAGATTGGTCTAGGCCGTAAGCAAGTGCTGCTGCAGTTGGCTCGTTGATAATACGTTTAACATCAAGGCCTGCAATTTTACCCGCATCTTTAGTTGCCTGACGCTGAGAATCGTTAAAGTAAGCTGGAACTGTGATAACAGCACCCGTTACTGGTTCGCCTAGGTAGTCTTCCGCTGTTTTCTTCATCTTTTTCAGAACTTCAGCAGAGATCTGTGGCGGTGCCATTTTGCTATCACGCACTTGAACCCATGCATCACCGTTATCAGCTTCGATGATTTTGTAAGGCACCATGCTAATATCTTTTTGCACGACATCATCTTTGAAGCGACGACCAATAAGACGCTTAATCGCAAATAATGTGTTGTGTGGGTTAGTCACTGCTTGACGCTTAGCTGATTGACCAACCAATGTTTCATCATCTGTGTAAGCGATGATAGAAGGGGTTGTACGGTCACCTTCAGCGTTTTCGATTACACGTGTTTTTTCACCATCAAGAACGGCCACACAAGAGTTAGTCGTTCCTAAGTCGATACCGATAATTTTACCCATGTTACATACTCCGATATTCGTGGCCCAGTTGGACGGGCATTAAATCTGTTTGAATCACTTGCCTCTTATATGGATACGTTTTGTACAATTTCAAGGCAGTGAGAATGTTTTTTTAACCTTTTGCTACGACAACCATCGCTGGACGAATCAGGCGACCATTTAAGCTAAAACCTTTCTGCATCACAGCAACCACGGTGTTTGCCGCAGTATCCGGTACATCGATCATCGACATCGCTTGGTGCAATTGTGGATCAAAGGTTTGCCCTTGTGGGTTAAGCACTTCAACGTTGAATTTAGCTAAACCTGAGATAAACATGTTGTAGGTCATCTCAACACCATCACGCAGCGCTTTTGTCGCTTCGTCATCAGGATTGCATGCCTCTAGCGCACGTTCCAAACTATCCACGATGGGCAGCATTTCGTTTGCAAACTTCTCTAAACCAAACTTATGCGCTTTCTCAACATCCTGCTCTGCACGGCGACGTGCGTTTTGAGCTTCGGCTGCTGCGCGCAATGCTTGGTCTTTCAACGATGCAACTTCTGCAAGTGCCGCGACTAGCTGAGGATCAGCACTTTGTGCTGTTTGATCTTCGCTCTCGACTTGCTCTTCAACTTCAGCAACAACGTCTTCTGGGGTTACTACGGCGTCAACATCAGGTGTTTCAACCTGTTCATTTGTTGTCTGCTCATTTGCCATTGGGGCTCTCCAATTCAAGCGGGCATTAAAATCTTAAAAAAATCAATTGCGCTATTTATTGGGCCTCTGCGGGCGTTTTCAACCCTAGATGAAAAAATTTTCACTCTGAAATGCCTGACAGGATTGCTAAGCAGGTAAAAATACCTTATACATAAACTACTGTATAAAAACACATGTATGGATATCCTCAAATGCTCACGCAATTGACCATCAAAAACTATGCGATTGTTGAATCTCTCAATTTAGAACTGCATAACGGCATGACCGTTATTAGCGGTGAAACCGGCGCTGGAAAGTCGATTATGCTTGATGCTCTTGGGCTAGCATTAGGAGACAGAGCAGATAACGGCGCTGTTCGGCATGGTGCTGAACGTGCTGAAATTACTGCAACCTTCGATATCAACGCGCTTTCGGATGCCCAAACTTGGCTAAAAGAGCACGATTTAGATATGGACGGCGAATGCATTATTCGCCGCATTATCACTCGGGAAGGACGTTCACGCAGCTACATTAATGGTCAAACCTGTCCACTGACATCACTTAAAGAGTTTGGTGAATTTTTGATTGCTATTCACGGTCAGCATGAGCACCAAAGCCTACTCAAAAAAGACCATCATCGAGAATTATTAGATCAATTTGCGAGCGCCCAACCGCTCGCGAGCGACGTGAAAAACCTCTACCAAGATTGGTACAAAAAACGTAAGCAACTCGATACCCTACTCAACCAGAGCGATGAGCACCAAGCCAAAGTCCAGCTCCTTAGCTATCAGGTTGAAGAACTTAATCAATTAGCACTAGGGTCAGAAGAACTAGCCGAACTAGAGCTTGAGCAACAAACACTCAGCCAAGCAGGCAGCATTTTACAAAACGGACATCACGCACTCGCATTAACAACCGAAGGCGATGACGAGAATTGTATCCAACTACTCAACCAATCAATGAGTTTACTTGAGTCACTGCCGAATAACTCGCCGGTTATTCAACAGGTAACCGAGTTACTCAACAGCGCCCAAATCCAAATAGAGGAAGCTAGCCAAGAGCTAAAACACTACCTAGATCGTTTAGATTTAAACCCTGAACGTCTGAATGAGGTAGATGAGCGCTTAACTACAATTTATGACCTCGCACGTAAACATCGTATTCAGCCCGAAGGGATTCCTGAGCTGCACGAAAACCTGCAAACCGAATTGGACTCTCTCAATCACAGTGATGAAGCACTTGAACAATTACAAAAAGATGTGACACGCATTCAGAAACAATACACAGAACGCGCCCAAAAGCTCACTCAAGTGCGACAAGAAGCGGCTGAACGTTTAAATTCGCAGGTTGATGAGCAACTCCAAATGCTCGGCATGACTTCCGCGAGCTTTATAGCAACGTTAACACCTTTAGATAAACAACAAGCAACAGGTTTAGAAGAGATTGAGTTCCTGATCTCGACTAACAAAGGACAGCCTGCTCGCCCACTCGCCAAAATTGCCTCTGGTGGTGAGCTATCTCGTATTAGCTTAGCGATTCAAGTCATCACCGCTCAATGCTCCACAACTCCGACTCTCATATTTGATGAAGTCGATGTCGGCATTGGTGGGGCGATTGCAGAAGTTGTGGGACGTATGTTGCGTCAACTCGGCGAACGCGCGCAAATCATGTGCGTTACCCATCAACCGCAAGTCGCGTCTCAAGGTCACCAGCACCTCTTTGTAAGCAAGCAAGCTGATCAAGAAAATACACATACCCGCATCAAGCAACTACAAGAGAGCGAGCGGGTAAATGAAATCGCTAGAATGCTGGGTGGGATAGATATTACCCAACGATCAATCGACCACGCGAGTGAGATGCTAGGTCTTTAAGTGACTTTAAACAACAATGCCGACAAATTGTCGGCATTTACACAAGCGCTCGATATTAGTTCTCGAGACAGCCGTTCGCACAAATACCATATAAATACACAGTACGGTCGGTAATAACAAAACCTAAATCTTTTGCTATAGCATTTTGGCGTTCAATCAATGCAGGATCGATAAACTCACGCACACGCCCGCATTTTACACACACGATATGATCATGCTGCTCATCACGTGCAAGCTCGAATACGGAATGCCCGCCTTCAAAGTGATGTCGGGATACTAATCCTGCCGCTTCAAACTGAGTAAGAACACGATAGACAGTTGCTAAGCCGACATCCTCACCTAATTCCATCAATATCTTGTAGATATCTTCAGCGCTAAAGTGATCACCTTCACCCGCCTTTTCAAGAATCTGATAAATTTTAACGCGGGGCAGCGTAATTTTCAGGCCGGCCTTTCTTAATTCTTGATTTTCGAGGGACATAATCTTTACTCTATTGATTCGTGCGACTGAATGTTAGACTCTATTATCTTTATTTACACGCAAAAGTGGAAGTCATTTACAGATGCGAAAGTTTCTAATTAGCATTGCCATTGCTACATTGTTGTCAGGTTGCTCAGATTTTCCGGGCGTTTATAAAATTGACGTACCTCAAGGCAACGTCATCACACAGGAAATGGTTGATCAGCTTAAGCCAGGCATGAGCTATTCACAAGTTCGCTATGTCATGGGTACACCACTCGTCGTTGACACCTTTAGTGGAGAGCGTTGGGACTATATCTACACCTTCAAGAAAGGTGGAGAAAAACGTACCCAAGAGAAACTTTCTCTCTACTTTGAAAACGGCGCCCTGACGCGTTTCTCGGGTGATTACAAGCCAACACAGGTACAAGAAGCTCAATAAATTATTGAGCCTCTTTTTGTGCTTTCATTTTTGCAGCCCGCTTAGCTCTTGCCTCTTTTGGGTCAGCTATCAGCGGGCGGTAAACCTCTACGCGATCCCCTTCCCGTAAAACGGTTGTTTTAGGGTCCTTAATCGCCTTTGCAAAAATACCCATTGGATCCGTTTCTATATTGATCTGCGGAAACTGATTAGCAATCCCGCTCAACTTAACTGCCTCATAGGCAGTTGTGCCTTGATCAACATTTAATGCAATGATTTTCTGCTGTTTAGGTAACGCAAAGGCCACCTCGACATGAATTTTCTCATTATCCATATAACTTATCCGCACGCTGCACAAATGCATCCACTAAACTGTTCGCCACCTGATTAAAGACTTTACTCATGGCTAACCCCGTTAATTTCCCTGCGAACTCAAACCCTAAATTCAAGGTAACTTTACACGCTTCATCACTCAAGGATTCAAATGTCCATACACCGGCTAACCGCGAAAATGGACCCTCAACCAACTCAAGATCGATACGGTGAGGCCTAATTAGGCGGTTATGCGTTGTAAAGCTGTACTTCAAACCCGCTTTAGCGAGATGCAGCGTGGCTTGCATCTCCTGCTCTTTCTCATACATCAGCTCAGTCGCAGCGCACCAAGGCAAAAACTCGGGGTATGCCTGAACATCGTTAACAATATCAAACATCTGCTGGGCACTGTGCAACACCAATGCACTGCGATTAACTTCGGTCATAACTTGCTATCCGTCTTATCCTGCTAACTTATTGTACAAGTTCAATAAAAAGATAGCTGCTACAGCGACAGGGGCAACAAATCTAATCACCCAATACCAAGCCATAAACCAGGCATTACTTTTAAGTGCCATCTCATCTTGAGATATCGCTTTTTCCACCTGCCAACCGGCGAAGAACGCGATAAATAGCCCACCTAAAGGCAGCATAATATTTGCCGTTGCGAAATCCATGAGATCAAAGAAATTCATTCCCACGATTTTGAAGTCAGCAATAAGATTGAAGGACCCCAAGCAAGCCAAACCAAGTGCCCAGACAATCACGCCAAGAATCGAGCAAGCAGGCAAGCGTTTCATGCCAAACTTTTCTACCATCCAAGCAACCGCCGGCTCTACTAATGAAATCGCCGATGTCCATGCAGCCACTGCAATCAGGATAAAGAACAAGAAACCAAACACCTGCCCACCCGGCATCTGTCCAAAGGCCACAGGCAGGGTGATGAACATCAGCCCCGGGCCTGCACCTGGATCAAGATTATTCGCAAATACGATTGGGAAAATAGCCAGACCCGCAATCAAAGCCACTAATGTGTCTAGGAAAGCGATCGTTAGCACCGTTCCACCGATATTAGCTCGCTTAGGCATATAGGCCCCGTAAGCCATGATAGAACCCATACCTAATGATAGCGTAAAGAATGAATGCCCTAACGCAACTAATACTGCATCCCACGACAACTGACTAGGGTCAAAATGAAACAGGAAATCAAAACCCTGAGAGAAGGCGCCCGAGGTCATCGAGTAACCTAAAAGAATGAAAAGCAGAATAAAGAGTGCTGGCATCATAATGCGAGTCGCACGCTCTAGCCCTTTATTGACACCGCCCACAACAACAAACATCACCATCACAACGAAGACGCTATGCCAGATCAATAAGGTTTCAGGGTCAGCCAGTAGACTCTCAAACCGTTTTCCGGCCATCTCACTGCCAATATCAATAAACTCACCATTCCCCATTCCGGCAACGTAATACAGTACCCAACCTGCGACAACGGAATAGAAGGAGAAAATCATCATTCCCGCAACCGCTCCCATCCATCCAACGAGAGACCAGCGCGACGATTTTCCAGACTCTACAGCAACATGATGCATCGCATTAATCGGACTCTGCCGACCACGACGACCGATCAATACTTCAGAAATCATGATTGGAATACCAACCAGTAAAATACATACGAGGTAGACCAATACAAAGGCACCACCACCATTCTGACCTGTGATGTAGGGGAACTTCCAAATATTACCTAAACCAACAGCAGACCCTGTCGCCGCCATAATAAATACCCAGCGACTCGCCCAAGCCCCATGGATGGAAAGTTTTTCTTGCATAAAATCTACCTAAATTGACACTAATAGAAGATGTTCAACGAACTAAGAGCGGCATTGTTCCTTTTATTCGTCCTAAAGACAACTTTTGCGCACCTAAACCTAAAATCCAAGGCCGGAATCCATAATAAATCCCACTTATTAGCTTCCGCCTAACCCATTGCATCGTTATAATCGCGCCCTATGGCTAAACAAAAGAAATCCAAAAATACAAGCAACACCATCTGTCTGAACAAGCGCGCTCGATATGAATACCATATTGAAGAAAAGCTTGAGGCTGGACTCTGCCTGACAGGTTGGGAAGTAAAAAGCTTACGTGAAGGCCGCGGTCAACTGGTTGATTCCTACGTGATCTTCAAAGATGGCGAAGCTTGGCTGGTCGGCGCACACATTACACCACTTGCCCAAGCATGCACGCATTATGTAACTGATCCACGTAGGGATCGCAAATTACTTATGCACAGCCGACAAATTTCCCATTTCATTGAAGCCACCGAAGCTAAGGGGCACACCTCAGTAGCACTTTCCATGTATTGGAAAGAGGGCAAAGTTAAATGTGAAGTTGCCTTGGTGAAAGGTAAAAAGCTGCATGACAAACGCGAAACCGAGAAAGATCGAGATTGGGAAAGACAGAAACAGCGCATAATGGCTAACAACTAATATGACTGAACCTCTTTTCATTTGAAAGGTCTTACCTCATAATGCTCCACCTCCTGGGGGTGACTTGGATTCGACGCCGATTACAAAACCTTAGGTGCATGTCGTGAGTGTAGTGAATCACGTAAATCAATTACTACACAGTTATAGTTGCAAACGACGATAACTACGCTCTAGCAGCCTAAGGGCCGCTAGCGCCGCACTCAGAGGTGTCTGTAACTCAGAGGTTCGCGGTGTCATTTGAGACAGAATCGCCTGGATGCTTCGCCTTAAGCTGAACGGTTAAAACTAAAAAGGCTCGCCCTAAACACCCTGACTCTCGGGTCGTGCTGGGTTAACCCAATAGAGAAGTCTAAACATGTAGATCTTAGGGCAGCGGATTGGCGGACGCGGGTTCGAAACCCGCCACCTCCACCAAATTCAGGAACGCTCCAAACCGTTCAAAACCGACACAGGCCAGCAATAGCGCGGCCTGTAGCGGCACCCTTAACACTCCCCATCTAGTCAAGAACGGTCAGCAACGGCCTGCGGTTCGTCTCAATTCCGTCACAAATTCGTCTCAAAATAGCATTGATGCTCTTTGCGACTCGCTGCGCGGCATTGGTTCTCGCGAATGCCATGACTTTAGAAAAGCCATCTTTTACCGTCATCACAACCTTGCTCAAGCACTGGGGCAAAGCTATTTAGAAACCGTCCAAGATAAAAGCTATGTCGATGCTAACCGCAATTTACTCCGACTAGACGACCGCCTATGTATCAATGACCTTAACCTGTCCTCAAGCGAAGATGAGCTTCAAGCATTCTGTCGAAAACAAGCCAATACTTGTAAAGGCCATGCAACCAGACTTAACTACTCACCCGAAGCATTTGATCTATGCTCCCTTCAAGCTAACCAGTACCGAATTACAGCCCCACAGCCAAAAGATTATCAAGGTGACATTTACCCATGCCTTAAACGCCTGAGTAATGAAAAGTGGTGGCGTAAGAAGGTTTACTCCCTACAAAGGAAAACGGTGGAGTCTGTTGCGAGAGATTTAGGTTTAGTCTGCCAACAGCGAAACGCCTACGCCAGTCAACACGCTATTGATCAACGTACTCGTCAGAAAATAAAAAACAGGGAATACCTAGAGAATACCTATATTG
>DAIRSP010000098.1:0-9927 GCA_036804365.1 Neptunomonas sp.
CCGGACTTTTGATGGATGATGCGATCGTCATATCAGAAAATATTGCGGTCCATCGCAGTCGGGGAAAGTCAGCGTTAGATGCCACTGTAGATGGAACCAAAGAGGTGATGCCAGGGGTTATTGCATCCTTTTTAACCACAGCTATGATTGTTGCTCCCATCGCCTTTATGGAAGGCAAAATGGGTGCCGTATTAAAATTTATACCTGCCGTATTGTTGATTACTTTATTAATCAGCTTAGTAGAAGCCTTTTTAATTCTCCCTTCACACTTAAAGCACAGCATAGCGAAATCAACGGTTCAACGCGCCCGTTGGCAAATAGCGTTTGATAGAGGATTTGACCAAATTCGAGATCAGTTTTTTGCTAACAGAATCCGTCAGGTTATTCGCTACCCCTACTTAGCGCTAGGAGTCTGCCTTGGCTGCTTTATGATAGCGCTAGCCTCGGTACCTGCTGGGTATTTAAAGTACCAAGCCTTTCCGACCCTCGAAAGTGATGTCATTCAATCACGCTTTTTATTACCTCAGGGAACGCCCATCTCCCGCACTGAAGAGGTTGCTGAACAGCTTGTCTCTGCATTAGAAAAACTTAACAGCGAATACCTGCCGTTACAGCCCAACAAGCAACCGTTAGTCCAAAACATTAGCGTGTTCTTCAATGTAAATAGTGATGCCTTCGAAAGCGGCCCACACTTAGCTACCGTCAGTGCTGACCTCTTACCTGCCGGTATTAGACGAGGTCAGATTGATGAGATGTTGCATCGCTGGGAAGCGATTTCGGGTGATATTCCTGATCTTCTCGATATAAAGTTTACCGACAAGGAGCGTGGCGTTGCGGGCAAGGCGATTGATCTGCGCTTACAGGGCAGTGACTTAGCGCGACTCAAACTGGCCTCAGACGAACTGCAAACTTATTTAAATAGCTTTAAGGGCGTACGAAATTTATCTGACGACCTTCGCGCTGGCAAACCTGAAGTTCGCATCCACTTAAAAGCAACAGCAGGTACATTGGGCGTCAATGCTCAAACAGTGGCAACAGAAGTTCGAGCCGCATTGATGGGAAGTACCTCCATACAAATTCGAGACAAGGGCGTTGTTTATGATGTCAACGTACGTCTGAAAAGCGCGCAAAGACAGTATATAGACGACCTCTCTCAGTTAAAAATCAGAGGGCCTAATAATAGTCTTATTCCGTTAACGGTCGTCGCTGATCTCGAGCAAACTCGAGGATACTCTAGAATTCAGCGGGTCAATCAGCAACGCACCCTGACGATACAAGGCACTCTAGATACGCGTTATGCCAATGCCCAAGAGATCATGGGTAAGGTTAAAACAGAGTTTTTCCCGCAATTAAAATCTAAATATCCGGATATCCGTTTAGTCTCTCAGGGAGAAGATAAGGACACAGCAGATACCGGGAACTCGCTGCAAACCAATATCATTATTGGTCTAGTTGGTATTTATCTGATCCTCGCCTTCCAGTTCAAAAACTACTTACATCCATTTGCGGTGTTATTATCGATTCCTATGGCGTTTATTGGCGTTGTCATCGGCCACTTAGCACTCAATCTCAATTTAACCATGCCGAGTTTAGTGGGCTTCGCTACTCTTGCGGGTGTTGTTGTAAACGACAATATTCTCTTGGTAAATTTTGTAAAACAACGCTTAGCGGAAGGTGTCGCTATTCAAGAAGCCACTCTGGAAGCCGCTCGTGACCGCTTTCGCCCCATCATGATTACATCACTTACAACGATTGCAGGTTTACTGCCTTTACTACTAGAAACGAGTACCCAAGCACAATTACTCATCCCATTAGTGGCCAGCCTCACATTCGGCTTAATGACAGCAACGGTGACATCCTTATTTGTTGTGCCCGTTGTTTTTGTAATATTCGATGACCTTGGTATACAGCCAGAGGAGAATATTTTAGCGGAGGTTTAGCGTTCGAGCATCTGCAGGTAAAGTGCCTCGACTTTAGCTCTTGCCCAAGGGGTCTTTCGTAAAAACTTAAGGCTCGACTTTACACTCGGGTCACTTTGGAAACAGCGAATATTGATGCGCTCTCCTAACCCTTGCCAGCCATATTCCGCTTCGAGTGCAGTGACAATGGTTTCTAACGTAACACCATGAAGCGGGTTATTTTGCTGTTGGTTCATCTATAACCTCTGTTGATTGTGCCTCTTGCGCTGCACGCTCTGCTTTTGAAATATAGCGAGGTTTATTTGAGCTATGCAATTTCGCATTAGCCTTCTTCGCTCGCTGTTTAAGTATCGTGTTTATTTTTTTCTTTCGGTTCATATCCCACTCTCTAGCAGTGCCGGCTCATAGTTGCGCTTCTAACATACCACGGACTTGGGTTACATCGGTCATCCCTTTAACGGCCGCGAACAGATCAACGGCCTCTAACCGTTGAGGTCGCATCATATTCAACCACTGCTTAATCCGCCCATGCACATATTTCGGCGGTAGTTTAGCTTCGACTAAACTTAAGTACTCTAACAATATTTGAATTATATCTCGCCACGCGGCTTCGTCTTGTACGATACCTCGTTGATAGCTTTTAATCATCAAACCTAGTTCTGGTCTAGCAATTAAGCCTCGACCTATCATTACATCATCACATCCGCTCAATTCACGGCAGCGAATATAATCGGCGCAGTTCCAGACTTCCCCATTGGCAGTGACCGGCAAACGTACATGTTCTTTAACACGCGCAATCCATTCCCAGTGCGCAGGTGGCTTATAGCCCTCGACTTTAGTGCGTGCATGGATGGTTAGTCCGTTCGCACCCGCCTCGTCAATGGCACACGCATTATCAATCGCCAAGGTTTTATCGTAGTTACCCAAACGCATCTTAGCCGTAACGGGAATATGTGCTGGCACCGCTTTACGTACCGTGGATACAATCTCATTGATGAGGTCAGGCTCATCTAAAAGGACCGCTCCACCTTTATGTTTGTTAACCGTTTTTGAGGGGCAGCCAAAATTCAAATCAATCGAAGGCGCTCCCATGTGAGCCGCGCGTAATGCATTGTCGGCCAATGCAGAGGGATCACTTCCCAACAACTGAACAACCACAGGAATACCGCTCGGTGTAGAACCGTCGAGTGCTAACTCCGTTGCGTGACGAAAGAACTCATGTTCAGGTAATAATCGATCAGTAATGCGGATAAACTCCGTAACACACAGATCAATACCCCCTAGCTGAGTCAGCAAGTGACGAATGTTTGCATCCACGACACCTTCCATAGGCGCTAAAATGATTCGACCCTTACTTAAATTCATATTACTCTGGCTCATGACTCTCTGTATTTACAGTACTTGAAGGATAGAGCAATGCGTCTTTTTATCGCGATCGATATACCGGATGTCATCCAACAAAAAATTGCGCGACTCTACTGTAATTTTCATGGTGTGCAATGGTCTCCTCCAGAGCGGCTGCATATCACACTGGCGTTCTTAGGCCATCTGGACAAACAGATTATGCCCTCTCTGAATTCGGCGCTTGAAGGTATCTCTTATCAGCCGTTTACCCTAGACTGCGATCGTTTTGGTAGCTTTCGTAGTGGTGATATTTGGCTTGGCATTGTCGATGAGGCACCGATTATACAGTTGCATTTGCAGATAATGGAGGCTCTCAAAAAATTAGGTTTGGGAATACAAACACGCCAATTTAAACCGCACATCACCCTAGCTTATACAAAGCAAAATGAAGAGGACGTATTGTTGAATGTGTTAGAAAGCCGACGAACATTTGACACCTTGTCGTTTGTCGTTGATCACTTCAACCTCAAAAGCAGTTGGCGCCGGGAAAGCGGCGCCGCCTTGCATAGAGTTGAAGCTATCTATCACGCGCAACCGTCGGTTTAAAGTGCTGCAAGTCCCAAAGACATATCCGCACAGAGGTCTTCAAGGTCTTCTAAACCGACAGAAAGCCGAATTAAGTTATCCTTAATACCCGCAGCCTTTCGAGCCTCAGGGGTCATACGGCCATGAGTTGTCGTCGCAGGATGGGTGATGGTCGACTTTACATCCCCTAAATTTCCTGTGATAGAAACCATTTTTGTCGCATCAATAAAGCGCCATGCCGCCTCTTTATCGCCCTTCACTTCAAATGCCAACACGCCGCCAAAACCCGTTTGTTGTTTTTGAGCTAATGCGTATTGTGGATGATCTTCCAGCCCGGAGTAATAAACGCGTTCAATGCCTGGCTGAGATTGTAACCATTTAGCCATCGCAAGCGCATTTCGCTCATGTTCAAGCATCCGCACTTTTAGAGTCTCTAATCCTTTTTGGAAAACCCAAGCATTAAAAGGACTCATACAGGCGCCACCGGTACGAATAAAGCCGTAGATCTCTTCCATAAGTTTATTGGAGCCTAAGACGACACCGCCTACACAACGGCCCTGCCCATCAAGATACTTGGTCGCGGAGTGGATAACGATGTCAGCACCTAACTTTAACGGGCGTTGGAATATTGGCGTTAAGAAACAGTTGTCTACAGCCAGCAAAATATCATGTTGATGTGCGATAGCTGCCACAGCCTCTACATCCGTTAATTCAGCCAACGGATTCGAAGGCGTCTCCATAAAAAACAGACGGGTATTTGGCTGGATTGCCGCCTCCCACGCATTAAGATCGGTCGGATCAACAAAGCTGGTCGTAATCCCTGCACGACTGATATATTTTTCGAATAACGATACCGTAGAGCCGAATACACTACGCGAGCAAACAATATGCTCGCCGTGCTTTAACAGGGTTAAGCTGATACTGAGTATTGCGGCCATACCTGACGCCGTCGCAATCGCCCGCTCTGCACCCTCAAGTGCTGCGATACGGCGTTCAAAAGCATGAACGGTTGGGTTGGTGAAGCGAGAGTAGATATTTCCCTCCTCTTCTCCTCCAAAACGCGCCGCAGCTTCACGCGCACTCGAATACACAAAGCTCGATGTAGGGAAGATAGCATCACTGTGCTCTCCCTCTTCTGTACGGTATTGACCACCCCGTACAGCCAAGGTCGAAAGACCCGCTTCAGTTTCGGTAAACTGAATACGCTCTTCTCTTTCAAAACCTGGTTTAGACATTTACCTACATTCCTTATTGAATTTTTGTGTGCAAATCAGCAGGGGTTTCATCTTCATGTTCCGCCACATCAGGCTTTACCTTGGCAGCATCATTACGCTTCTGATCAAGACGAGCTAGATAAGCTGCATCGATATCACCGGTAACGTAGTGACCATCAAATACGGAAGAATCGAAATCGTTGATAAAGTCTTTACCGTAGGCGACGGACTCTTTCAGATCGTCTAAATCCTGATAAAGCATCCAATCAGCACCAATGGCTTCGCCTATTTCATCCTCGGTACGATTATGCGCAATAAATTCTGTAGGCGATGGCATATCAATACCATAGACGTTCGGGAAACGAACAGGTGGCGCAGCTGAGGCGAAATAGACTTTCAACGCGCCCATATCACGCGCCATCTGTACGATCTGTTTCGAAGTTGTTCCTCGTACTATCGAGTCATCGACTAGCATGACAACCTTGCCCTGAAACTCAGATTCGATCGGGTTAAGCTTACGACGAACCGATTTTTTACGCTGAGTTTGACCCGGCATAATAAAGGTACGACCGATATAACGATTTTTAATAAAACCTTCGCGAAAGGTAACATTGAGATGCTTTGCCATCTCTAATGCAGAGGTACGGCTCGTATCAGGAATCGGAATAATGACATCGATATCATGATCTGGACGTAAACGGTTAACCTTTTCCGCTAAATTAATCCCCATACGCATACGCGCCTGATGAACATTAATGTTGTCAATGATCGAATCCGGACGTGCGAGATAAACAAACTCGAATAAACAAGGGGCTAATTTTGTCTCTTGGGCGCATTGACGCGTAAAAATATTGCCGTCCATATCGATAAAGATCGCTTCACCTGGATCAATATCACGCACTCGGGTAAAACCAGAGATATCCAATGCAACACTTTCAGAAGCAACCATGCACTCCTCACCTTCCGGTGTTGAGCGGGTGCCATAAACTAGAGGGCGAATACCATTCGGATCACGAAATGCCAACACACCGTACCCTGTAATGACAGCGACGACAGCATATCCACCCTTAACACGCTTATGGACATTGGCGACTGCTTCAAAAATATCGGCGGGTTCTGGTTTCAACTTACCTTGACGCTGCAGCTCATGAGCAAAAACGTTCAATAACACTTCGGAGTCAGACGTTGTATTGATATGTCTTAAATCCGCACGGAACATTTGATCCGCTAACTCATCGGCATTCGTTAAATTGCCGTTATGCGCCAACGCAATGCCATAAGGTGAGTTTACATAGAAAGGTTGAGCTTCAGCAGCACTTGAACTACCCGCTGTTGGGTAGCGCACATGACCAATACCCACATTACCTGCTAGGCGCTTCATGTGACGAGTACGGAATACTTCATTAACCAGACCGTTGTCTTTACGTAAGAAAAAACGATTCCCTTCACAGGTTACCATTCCGGCAGCGTCCTGCCCTCGGTGCTGTAAAACCGTCAACGCATCAAAGATGGTCTGGTTTACGAGTGATTTGGCTACGAGCCCGACAATACCGCACATTTAAACTACCTCAAGAGGAATCTGAAAAAGCGTTTCGGCCTGCAAGGAGGCCACGATCTTACTTAACGACCTGCGTTCCAAATCAGCTGCCCTACTTCCGAAGCAACCTCTTTAGTCCAGGTTTCCATTAAAAGAAAATGTGGAATCAACACTGATTCCTGCCACCATCTATCCTGTATAGCGGGAGTGTCGCCTAAGAGGGCAACTAAAACGATTACGACGAGTGCGCCACGCGCGATCCCAAACCCCATTCCTAGGATACGGTCTGTTCCGCTTAACCCAGTTGCATGAACAAGCATGTCCACCAAGTTACTAACCAATGCTCCCACAATCAGTGTGAGTACAAAGAGTATGGCAAACGAAGCCGCTAAGCGGAACGAAGGCGTTTGAATATAGTCGGTTAAAAGTGTCGCTAACGCATCAGTGAATAACCGCGCAATAATAAAAGCGGCAACCCAAGACACTAAAGACAATGCCTCTTTAACAAAACCCCGTCTGATACTGAAAAGTCCTGAAATACCGACAATCGCCACGATTGTCCAGTCCGCCCAGTTCAACATATCCATTCAAGCACCCATTTTCGCGCATTTTAACAGAGGGGTTACACTAACCCAATCACTGCGTTGTGAATCTGATAATTATTCCATCTAATGCGAAATCATTCTTTAATGTCGACTTTAGATTTTCCAATCGATCTCGCTGCATATCTGGCCCTACATACACCTTATATAGCTCATCGGCACTTTTACGCAGATAAACCTTATGCCCTGCACTGACCAGCTGTTTACGTAACGCCTTAGCATTAGCCTCATCTTTAAAACTGGCTAACTGTAGCGTCCAAGCAACGGGTACGTTCTCTTCATCCAGTTGGGGTCTTTGGTCTTCAGGTCTGATGACTGGTAACTTATCCGCTTCTGCTACCACTTTCGGGGCATTTTCAACTGAAGGTGTCGGCTCAACCTGAAAAACGAGCGTTTTCTCCTCTCGCTTTATAGGCTGCACAGGCGCAATCGTTGACGTATCAGGCAATAATTTACTCTGTACTTCCACATTCTGAGCTTGAGGCAAAATAGGCGGCGTGGGTATTTTACTGACTAAATGACGCTCGTTATAACCTTCACCATTTAGAAATAAAGGAAACAGCACAACAGCAGCCAAAACAAGAACTGATACACCTAAAAGGCGGCGCTTACGCTGATCGTCCATCAATTTACCCCTTGTGTAAGATAGCTATATGCATCACCTACGGTATAAAACGAACCGGCTATCACAATCGTATCCGAACTCGGTTGGACTGACATTTTTAACAGAGTCAATGCGTCAGTCACCGATCCATAGCAGGAAATGCTTTCATTTGGCACACCCTGTTGATTCAGCGTTCTGGAGAGTTGCGCTGACGACTGACCCCGAGGCACATTTAGGGAAACTAAGTGCCAATGAGTAACAACGTCTTTGAGGGCCTCTACCACTGAGGCGCAATCTTTATCAGCGAGCATACCGATCACTAACTGGACACTGCTTAACTCTAATAATTTAATCTGCTCAGCAAGATAGCGTGCCGACTGCGGATTATGAGCGACATCCAAAATGGTCTGACAACTAGCAAAAACTGTGCGGTCCATTCGACCCGCAACGCGAGCCTCGCTTAGGCCACTCGCAATATTTGAGACACTGCACTGCAAAGGACCTAGCTGAATGGCTTGGACTGCCGTTGCTGCATTCTGCAAAGGTAATTTGGGTATGGGTAATGCTGAAATGGTAAGGGGATTACCTTGACTATCTTGACCTTGCCAATTCCAGACGCCATCTGAAATCTGGTAATGAAACTGCTGATTAAGTTGCCATAACGGAGTCTTTAACTGTTGTGCGTAGTTTTTAATCGACTCAGGTGGATTTAACTCACCACACGCAGCGGGCTTGCCTGACCGAAAGATACCAGCCTTTTCCCAGCCTATTTTTTCCCTGTTATCACCTAACCAGTCGACATGATCGATATCAATTGTCGTGACAACAGCGACATCAGGGTCTAATACGTTCACCGCGTCAAGACGCCCCCCAAGGCCCACTTCAAGAATAGCAACATCAGGCTTTTGTTTTTCAATCAACCATAAGGCAGCCAGGGTACCCATCTCAAAGTAACTTAAAGAGATACTCTCACGAGCAGCATCAACCGCGCAGAATGCCTCAACCAATTGTTCATCGGTACTTAGCTCTCCATCAATACGAACACGCTCATTGTAAACTTGCAGATGGGGCGATGTATAACTGGCAGTCGTGTAACCTGCGTGTCTGTAGATACTCTCTAACATACACACGGTTGAACCTTTGCCGTTTGTCCCAGCAACAGTGACCACATGTATCGCCGAAAAATCTAGATTAAGACGCAGGTAAACCTGATTTACACGGTCTAAGCCCAAATCGATGGCAACAGGATGACTTTTCTCCATCCAGCCTAGCCACTGATCTAATGTAAAGTGTGTTCGATTCATGAAAGCTCTAAGTACCAAAAGGGAGGCCGGCTACTAACCGGCCTTCTGACGCGCTCAATCTTAGTTATCGACTTCATCGTGAAGTGATTCATCTTGATTGATGCTGTGCATCATCATCGACAAGGTTGAGTAGAGACGTGATCTAAGCTCTAATCGAGAGATGATCATATCAACCTGTCCATGGGAAAGCAGAAACTCCGAACGCTGGAAGCCTTCAGGGAGTTTTTCACGCACTGTTTGCTCTATAACACGCGGACCAGCAAAGCCGATTAATGCTTTAGGCTCAGCAATATTCAGGTCTCCGAGCATCGCCAAACTGGCTGAAACACCACCATAGACAGGATCTGTCAAAACAGAGATATAGGGCAACCCTGCCATGCGCATCTTTTCTAATGCAGCGCTAGTTTTCGCCATCTGCATTAAAGAGATCAACGCCTCCTGCATCCTTGCACCGCCCGATGCAGAGAAACAGATCAAAGGCATTTTTTCTTCGAGTGCAATATTAACAGCGCGCACGAAACGCTCACCGACAACGGCTCCCATCGATCCACCCATAAACTGGAAATCGAAGGCAACAGCCGCTACCGGCATCCCCTCTAACTCACCACGCATCGCAATGAGGGCATCTTTTTCACCCGTTGCTTTCTGCGCAGCCGTTAAACGGTCTTTGTATTTTTTTGAATCGCGAAACTTTAAGCGATCAACAGGTTCCACTTCCGCAGCGATTTCTGTGTAAGAATCTTTATCTAAAAAAGACTCTAAACGCTGACGCGCAGATAAACGCATATGATGATCACACTTAGTACATACGTTTAGAT
>DAIRSP010000099.1:0-9803 GCA_036804365.1 Neptunomonas sp.
TAATACCGTTGTTAAGTGCATTTACAAATGGTGAATCTGGGAAGGGGACAATGTAAAAAGCCATCAGAAAGCTCCCTGTAAGACTCAATACTGCCGATAGTAAACCACTTTTTATACATTCTAATAAATCTTTGCTCACTGTGTATATCCTTTTTATAATTATATTAATAGTTAAAATAAGTCTATTATTTCAATAGCAGTCGATTGACCATTCAATTATCAGTTTTTTAAAAGTTCTATACAATTACGGAAATCAGTGATTGAGTGTGGATGTTTAATAACATGTATTTTATCTAAATTAATAGAGAATAAATAATAGAAGCTGTTGATTCGTTTGTATTGATATATCAGCTTCCTTTTTTATTGGCCTAAATGGCCAGCCAAAATCATTACAGTAGAGCAACTGAACTTATATCGAAAGGCAAAGCACTTCTTCGAGAAAAGCAGAAATAGTTTGGGTTATCGTTAGCTTAGAAAGAAGTTACGCAGAAAGGGCTTTAACGTAAGTATTCATAGCGTTCAAAAGTTAATGGCAACGATTGGCCTAGTTGTCACTTAGCGAATAGCATACATCGTTAGTAAATGGTAAGGGAATATACACTGAGAGTGTCAAAGGTCACGACAAGCCTCTTCCAAAAAATCGATAAATACGCGGGTTTTATTCGATAGTAAACGCCTGCTAGGATAAATAACAGATAGGGTTGCTGCACTTGCTTCAAAATGGATATCTGTATAAACCTGAATCAACTCCTTATCGCGGATCTGTTTTTGGCAATATTGATCAGGCAGTAGTGACACACCTCCACCATTGAGGACCGCTTCACGGACAGAAAGAGGATCATTGATGTGCACTATCCCTTTTATCAAATTTAACGTGTTTTTTTGGTCGTGTTGCCGAACCGGAAAACGAGCATTTTTGTAGCGTGATTCACAAATCTGTATATGAGATTGCAGATCTTGAGCCGTATAGCCTAGGGCGTTTGACTCAATGTAATTAGGGCTAGCTACCCAACAGAGTCGGCTTTGGTAGAGGGGTTTAGCAATGATTTCAGAATCGTTTAGTTCACCTATCACAACGGCGACATCTATTTGGTCACGAATAATATCGACACTATGACTGGAGATAATAATTTCTAGATCTATATCCGGATATAACCTTTTAAATTTCGGCAGATGTTTTGCAAATATTTCTCGGCTAAAGGCGATGGGAAGAGCCACTACGAGTTTTCCAGCGGGCTTAGCAACGAGTCCCACCATCACGGCATTAGCATTGTTGACCTGTTCCATAATGGTCAGGCTTTGCGTATAAAATGCCTCGCCTTCACTTGTAACCCTTACATTTCTTGAATTTCGCTCTAATAACCGAACATTTAATGCAGACTCTAGCCTTGCGATGGCCTTGCTCACCGCGGACTTCGACAGATGTAGCTGGTTGGCGGCTGCTGTGATTCCGCTGTGTTCGACAACCGCGACAAAAATAGGAATATCATCAAGTGACCAATGCATGATTGTTCTCTTATGGAAACGATTCGTTTATTTTAGCTAGATTGTTTCATTTATCTCATATCGCTATTCTTAATTCCAGTTTTGTAGCTAGCCCAGTGGTTAGCTTTTTTTATTCGCATGAGGAAATGAAATGGCCAAGATCGTTGGGGGCATTGGTGCTTCACATTCGCCAACTATAGCGTTTGCTAAAGATACGAATAAACAGTCAGACCCTGCGTGGGCACCTATTTTTGAAGGCTTTAATGCCATTCAATGTTGGGTTAAAGAAAAGCAGGTTGATGTGTTATTTATGATCTTTAATGACCATATCACCTCCTTTTTCTTTGATCATTACTCTGCATTTACACTGGGCATAGATGATCAGTATGTCATAGCCGATGAAGGGGGCGGGGCACGTAATTTTCCTGCCGCAAAAGGCCATGTGGCACTCTCTCAACACATCGCCCATGCGCTGGTGGCGGATGATTTTGATATGTCATTCTTTCAGAAAAAGCCCCTTGATCATGGTTTCTTTTCACCGCTTTCAATGATAGCTGAAGATGCCACGAAGGGTTGGGAAGGGACCGTAGTACCCTTGCAAGTTGGCGTACTACAGCTGCCTATTCCTAACGCTAAACGCTGTTATAAGTTGGGTAAGTCTTTGCGAAAAGCTGTTCAAAGTTTCCCAGAAGACTTGAATGTCGCCATTGTAGCTACGGGTGGATTATCCCACCAGGTGCATGGTGAGCGTTGCGGTTTTACTAATGAAGAGTGGGATAATGAGTTTCTTGAGTTGCTCGCTAATGATCCTGAAAAGTTAACTGAAATGCGTTTAGCTGAATACGCGGTAAAAGGCGGGATGGAAGGCGCAGAAGTGATTATGTGGTTGATTATGCGCGGGGCATTATCAGATAAGATTGATAAGGTGTATCAATCTACTTATCTGCCGTCGATGACTAATATCGCCACCGTCATTTATGAAGATTTAGGTTCAGCACCTAGTAATGAAGAACTCAATGCTTACCGTGAGCATATTCATTACGAATTAGCCGGTGCGGATCAACTCAAAGGCACTCACCCCTTTACGTTAGCTAAAAGCCTGAAAGCCTACCGAATAAACGACTTTTTGCATCGTTTGGTAGAGCCTGAACACCGTCAGCGTTTCGTCAATCAATTAGATGAGCTAATGGATGAGTTCTCTCTGACAGAAGTTGAGCAAACGATGGTTCGCCATCGGCAGTGGATTGAGATGATCCATTATGGCGTTATCTTTTTTGTGCTTGAAAAAATGGCCGCGGTCGTTGGTGTCAGTAATCCTCAAGTCTACGCTAGCATGCGTGGCCAAACGCTTGAAGAGTTCCAGAAAACTCGAAAGGTGGCTATGCAATATTCTGTTGCGGGTGGCCATCGGGCTAACGAATTAGATAAACAATAGTTTTTGCGCTTTTATGCGTAAACCGCCCATATGACAGTCATGGGCGGTTTTTTTCACTTGAGTTAAATAGTTCATTATCCTTTTGCATTTTGTTGCATATCTAATACACTTCTATTTATCCCGTCTAACTGCAAACAATAATCACAATTAACGCATTAGCTAAAAGTTACTCTTACATTAGGTTTTTAATGTGGAAAATGCGTGGTTATTAGTATCTGCGATTCTTGTTTTTATCATGCAAGCCGGTTTTTTGTGCTTGGAAAGTGGACGCACGCGCAGCAAAAATAGTATCAACGTTGCTGCCAAAAACCTTGCCGACTTTATCCTTTCATCCAGCATTTTCTGGATGTTTGGTTATGCTCTAATGTTTGGCATAAGTTACGAGGGTTTCTTAGGGACATCAGATTTCTTTTTCGGTGACGATAAAGATGCCAATGAGATGAGCTATTTTATCTTTCAAATGATGTTCTGCGGAACAGCTGCGACACTGACCTCAGGCGCAGTTGCAGAGCGAATGACCTTCTCAGGCTACCTTTTTATTACGCTGATTCTGTGCGCGTTTATTTACCCCGTAACAGGGCATTGGGCTTGGGCTGGTTTATACAATAAAGAAGCAACCGGCTGGCTTGAATCAATGGGTTTTGTCGACTTTGCCGGTTCTACAGTTGTTCATTCCGTCGGAGGCTGGGTTGCTCTAGCGGCGATTGTTATCGTTGGGCCTCGATTAGGGCGCTTCAACCCGGATAGCAAATTTCCTATTGGCCATAATTTACCCTTCGCTGCACTTGGTACTTTGCTGATCTGGTTCGGTTGGTTTGGTTTTAATGGCGGTAGCACATTAGCTTTAACGGATAAAGTGCCTGCTATCTTGCTGAACACCTGTTTATCTGCCATTTGGGGAGGAATCGGTGCAACGGTCATCCACTTCGCGAGGCATAAGTTTATCGATGTGAATAATATCATGAACGGTATTATTGCTGGGTTAGTGGGTATAACAGCTTCTTGCTTTGCGGTGACTGCTAGTGAAGCCGCTTTTATTGGAGTGGTGTCCGGCGTTATTGTTTATTTCGGCACTTTGATGATGGATCGATTGGGTTTAGATGATGCGATTGGTGTGGTCCCGGCGCATCTTTTTACCGGTATCTGGGGTACCTTGTGCGTAGCTCTGTTTGGCGACCCGTTGCTGCTGAATACCGGGTTAAGCTTCAATCAACAACTGCAAGTGCAATTGCTAGGTGTCGTCATCATAGGATTCTATGCGTTTAGTATCAGTTATGTGTGCATGTACCTCTTCAATCTTGCTTTCCCGTTACGGGTTTCCCATCGTAATGAAATGCGCGGTTTAAATATCACTGAGCATCAAGCAACCACTGAACTGATTGATCTGTTAAATGCAATGGAGGTTCAGCAGGTGCAAGGTGATTTTACTGAACCGGTACCTACGGAACCTTTTACAGAGGTTGGTCAAATCGCTGCAAAATATAATCAAGTCATCTCTCGGGTGAGTGAAGAAATTTTGCAGAGAGATACGGCTATTGATCAGTTTAAAGCTAGCGAAAAACGTAAAGGGGCGATACTTGACTCGTCGATGGATTGTATCGTGTCGATTGATCGACATGGCGCTATTATTGAGTTTAACCCGGCTGCTGAAAGAACCTTTGGCATACTGAAAAGACAGGTCGAGGGGCGAAATTTTATTGAGAGTTTCGTCGATGATGATCTCCAAGATCAGGTAAAAGAGAGCTTAAAGCATCAGTTCTCATCGTCACATGGGCTGATTATCAATAAGCGAAACACATTGACGTTAAAGCACAGCTCATCTCATACGTTTCCGGCTGAAATAGCGATAACCAGTACGCGTTTAGGGCTTAATGTTTTTGAAGAATACACGCTGCATATTCGCGATATTACACGCCAAGTAAAACTCCAGAATCGCCTAAGATTTTTGGCTTATCGTGATCCATTAACTAGTTTATATAACCGCACCTATCTGATCGAGCGATTAGAGATTGCGCTAAAAGATGCCGCTGATCTAAAACAAACAGTCGCCTTACTCTTTTTAGACTTAGATAAGTTCAAACGGATCAACGATACATTAGGGCACAAGGCTGGCGATGAGCTGTTATGCGAAGTTGCGAGTCGATTGAACAGTGTCTCTAGGGCATCGGATACTATTGCCCGTTGGGGCGGCGATGAGTTTATCGTATTGCTGGTGGGCGAGCTTGATAAAGAGGTTGTGTGTGAGCGAGCTCATTCGATTCTTCAGGCGATGCGTGCCCCGGTTGTGATCAGCGAACATGAATATACCATCCCAACGAGCATTGGGATTGCGCTGTCTCCTTTGGGTACCGTGGGTTCAGATAAGCTTGTTCAACAAGCAGATATTGCAATGTACTATGCCAAGCAAAGTGGTCGCGATAACTATCAACTATTTACTCAGGATATGGCTAAGACGGTTAATCAAAATATTAACTCTGAACGTGAAATTAAAGATGCCTTAAATGCGGGGCAGTTTTCGTTGGTTTATCAGCCAAAAGTGTACCAAGACCAATCTAACATTGTTGGCTTAGAGTCTTTAATTCGTTGGTACCACCCAACCAAAGGGCTGATTTCTCCGGCTGAGTTTATCCCTTTGGCTGAAGAAACAAACTTGATTATTCAGATTGATGAAGAGGTCATTGAGCAAACGCTTAATCAACTGTCTTTGTGGCGCCAACAGGGTGCTGATCTCGTGCCCGTTTCGGTTAATATTTCAGGAAAGCATCTAATCTCCAATCGCCTAGTGGCATTTATTTCCGAGCGTTTGGCGCATTATGGCATTGAGGGTAAATATCTTGAAATAGAGATAACGGAAGGGGTGCTGTTACAGGATATAGAGCGTTGTATTGGTGTAATGGCAGAGTTGAAGGCGATCGGCATTCGTATCTCAGTCGACGATTTTGGTACAGGCTACTCCTCGTTAAGCTATCTGAAACGTTTACCTTTGGATATTCTGAAGATTGATCGTTCCTTTGTGTCTGAATGTGATATTACCGAAGAAGATGCGCAGATCTGTTCGACAATTATTCATCTAGCGAAAAGTCTAGGATTGTTAACAGTGGCAGAAGGTGTTGAAACTGAGGGTCAGCGTAATATGTTACTGGATCAAGGCTGTAATGTGTTCCAAGGGTTTTATTTTTACAAACCGTTACCCCAAGATGATATTTTACTGTTACTTAAGCATAACCAGCTAATAGATACTTTAGACGCTTGAAATCATAAGCTGTTTGTCTTTATGGAACGGCCATAAGCTAACTTATCTTCGATAAACTTAATTTTTGAGAAAAACATGGATCAGAACACTCGTGTCGTTTATTTAGCACATGGCGGTGGCCCAATGCCCTTATTGGGCGACCCAAGTCATGATGACATTGTTAATAATATGAAGCTTGTTGCCAGTAAGATCGGTAAACCGTCAGTCATTCTGGTTATCAGTGCGCACTGGGAGGCTAAAAAACCAACGCTCACCGCTGGAATTCATCCAGAGCTTATTTATGATTACTATGGCTTTCCTCCCGAGTCATACAGCATTAAATATCCAGCACCAGGCGATCCTGCTTTAGCCACGAAGATTGCGGGAGTCTTGAAATCAAAAGGTGTTGATGCCCAATTAGACGACCAACGCGGTTATGATCATGGCGTGTTTGTTCCTCTTAAAATCATGTATCCGCAGGCTGATATTCCATGTATCCAACTGTCATTAGTCAACGGATTAAGCCCGGAAGAGCATTTAGCACTAGGCGAAGCTATTGGTAGCTTGGACATTCCGGGTTTGTTGGTTGTTGGATCCGGTTTCTCATTTCATAATCTACGTGCAATTTTTTCGCCGAATACACCAGATTCTCGAAAGCTAAACGAATCCTTCGAAGCCTGGTTAAAAGAAACCTGCACAGATACTCAAATCGACTATGCAGCACGGAGAAAGCGATTAATTGAATGGCAAAAAGCCCCTGGTGCTCTATTTTGCCACCCTAGAGAGGAACATTTGATCCCTTTGCATGTTTGTTGTGGGGTATTACGAACTCCAGCAAAAGAGTCTTTTAGTGTTGATTTACTTGGAAAAAAAGCAAGTGTTTATCTTTGGTAGCTGGTTTTCATAAGCGGTGGTTGTTGTAACACATTATATCTTTAGGATAATTTTTGGGAAAAACAGCGGTATGTACCTATAATTTATCTAGTGATAGCGGATGTCTATTGTTTGACATTAGTGACATTTATGTCAGTATGTTGTAAGTAATGTGAATACGAAGAGAGTAGATATGAAGAATCGTCTTAAAGTGAGTGTGTTATCATTATTGCTATCAGTTTCGTTTTTGTCCCATGCTGAGTCGTTGACCTTCGGCATTGTTCCCCAGCAATCCGCACAAAAGCTTGCGAGTTTGTGGACGCCGATATTTAACTATCTCAGCGCTAAAACCGGAGATGAGATCAAATTCGCTACTGCTAATGATATTCCAACCTTTGAAAAACGTTTGTTGGTCGGTGGCTATGATGTCGCTTACATGAACCCTTACCATTTCACTGTTTTCAACCAGACTCCTGGCTATCATGCGATAGCTAAACAGGCTGATCAATTGCTGAAAGGTATCATTGTTGTCAAAAAAGATAGTCCTATTCAGAGCCTTAAAGAACTCGATGGCATGAAGTTGGCTTTTCCTTCACCCGCGGCCTTTGCCGCGACAGTGATACCGCAGGCACAAATGGAATTAGACAACATAAAGATTGAGCCCCAATATGTCTCTTCTCATGATTCTGTTTATATGGGAGTTGCCCGTGGATTTTTTACCGCAGGTGGCGGCGTAAAGCGTACATTTGATAACACAGACCCTGCAATTAAAGATCAATTGCGTATACTTTGGACCTCCTTAGGTTATACTCCTCATGCGTTTGCAGTACATCCAAGAGTATCAGAGGCAGCGAAGTTAAGACTTCAAAAAGCCATGATTGAAATGAGATCAGATCCTGAAGGGATGGCGTTGTTAGAAACCATTAAATTCAAAGGCATAGACGCGGCTGCAGACTCGGATTGGGAGGACGTCCGGTCTTTGAAAATTAAACATCTGGATCATCTTCTCAAGCCATGAATTCTCCAAGTAAGGGCCGTTGAATGTCGTTACGACTTAAAACCATACTAGGTATTGCCTTAATCGAGGCGTCATTGCTTATCCTGTTGGTTTTAACGATGGTCAACTTCATTAAAGAGTCTAACTATGAGGCACTCTCAAAGCGTGCCTCTACAACGGCAACCTTATTCGCTACCACTACACAGAATGCGGTACTGACATTTGACTTGGCCTCAGTACAGTCATTTGTGCATGAGGTGATGAGAAATCCTGATTTAGTCTATGCGCGCGTTGTTGCACCTGATGGTCTTTTATTTGCTGAAGCAGGTGATAGAAGTCATTTAAAAGCGGGTGTTTTTAAGTCAGATAACGATGCCGCTTTAATCGATGATGATGTTTTTGATGCCTACGCGAATATTGAGGAAAGCGGTGTTATCTATGGGCGTGTAGAGCTAGGCATTGATGTGGGAAGTATTACCCGCGCTATTAATGAGGTCACCCGTTGGAGTATGTTGCTTGCTTCGTCAGAGATGCTTTTAGTGGCCTTGTTTTCTTACATTTTGGGTGGTTACTTAACCGGCCAGCTTAAAACCCTTCGCTTTGCTGCAAAACAAGTTTCTAAAGGTGAACTCGATATCGATTTGAAAGCTAGGGGGCGCGATGAAATTGCTGATGTGTGCCGTGCCTTTAATCATATGGCTCAGAGCCTAAAGCAAACAGGTAAAGAGCGCGACCAATATGAAACTAGTTTATTAGAGCTGAATAAAACCCTAGAGATGCGCGTAAATCAACGCACGAGCGAAGTGATGCAAAAACATCAAGAGCTCGAAAGTGCTTATAAGTCACTCAAAGATACCCAAACTAAACTGCTCAAAGCCGAAAAAATGGCATCTGTGGGGGTTCTCGCATCGGGTGTGGCGCATGAAATTAACAATCCTGTTAGCTTCATCATGAGTAATTTACATACGCTTCAGGATTATATTGGCGTCTATAATGATGCGATTGAGCAGTACCGCATGATTACACACCTTGATGACTTCGCGTCTTATTCAGAACAGGTTTGCCAATTAAACGCTTGGCTTAAAAAGTCAGATATGGACTACATTCAGTCTGATATTGTTGCGTTATTGCAAGAGGCGACAGACGGTACTGAGCGTATACGTGATATTGTAATCCACCTTCAAGAGATGGCAGCAACAGATAAACTCACGCTAATGGGAGAGGTAGATATCAACTCCTTATTGATATCTACGGTTACATTATTAGGTGGTGAGATTAAAAATAAAGCTGAAGTCGTAACCCACCTAGAAGAGTTGCCAGCCGTAAAATGTATGCAGCAACAGCTTTCTCAGGTTTTCATGAATATTTTGATGAATGCAGCGCAAGCAGTAGAGCCAATCGGAAAAATAGAGATTAGTACTCGAGTAGTAGATAAAGGTGTCGAGATATCTATTATTGATAACGGAATGGGTATCGAGCAAGAGAACTTATTGAAAGTATTCGATCCCTTCTTTACAACAAAATCTATCGGTGAAGGTACTGGGTTAGGGCTTTCTACCGCATATAGCATTATTACTGATCACGGTGGAGATATTGTTATTACTAGCCAAGTAGGAGAGGGGACAAAGGTTACGATTCTTATACCCGTTTCCGAGTAAAGAGTCACTTATTAAAGGGTTAGGTAAGTGAAGATGGTAATTTACAGGTTGAAGAGGAGAGAGAATGTGCTTCCTTTACCGAGTTCACTTTGAACGCCAATAGAGGCTTTATGGTCTTTAATG
>DAIRSP010000100.1:0-6187 GCA_036804365.1 Neptunomonas sp.
CTTCCCCTGTAGCCACTTTTTCCATATCTAGCTGTGGACGGTATTGAGAAACGAACTCTTTAAACAATGCATGGGTATCTTCTAGTTCTTCGATAAACTTTTGTTTACCCTTTTCCGTGTTTTCACCAAACATTGTCACGGTACGCTTGTATTCACCGGCTGTGAACATCTCATAATCAACATCATGTTTTTTCAATACACGATTAAAATTAGGGAGTTGAGCGATCACACCTATGGATCCTAGCAGTGCAAACGGAGCCGCAATCAATTTATCAGCCAAACAAGCCATCAAATAGCCTCCGCTGGCTGCAACCTGGTCAACACAAATCGTCAATGGAATACCACGCGATTTAATCCGCTCTAGTTGTGAGGCAGCCAACCCATAGGTGTGCACCAGTCCACCAGCACTCTCTAAACGGATCACCACTTCATCCGTTGGTCGCGCGTAAGTTAAAACAGCTGAGATCTCTTCACGAAGCGGTTCAACTTCACTAGCATGCATATCGCCATCGAAATCTAGAACATATACGCGTTTCTTCTCTTCTGCTTCAGATTCAGCACCCTGCTTCAATGCTTTTTTGCGCTCTTTGGCATCTGCTTTATCTTGTTTTTTCTGATCTTTGATTAGCTGCTTATATGAAGCCTCATCCAACACTGCGGCTTCAACTGCATCTTTCATATCCTCGAAGTTATCATTGAGCGATGTTAGCTCCACTTCACCTTGCTTGCTTTCATTTCGGTTACGACCACTCAGTACAATGATTCCGACAACCAACATAAAAAAAACGACCAATCCAGTGATTGCTTTTGCGACAAACAGACCGTACTCAAAGAAAAATTGCGACAAGGGTGTTCTCCAAAAAAGATTTTTTCAGCATTTGAGCCGCGTAATGTAACATAAAAGGGAATTAGCGAATCTATCCCAGCCAATTTTTAGCAGGTTTGTCCACAATGAGTAAAGAAATCACCGTAACTCAGGTTATCGAAAAACTACCTTCGCGCTTTCAGCCAGAAGCAGCGGTTGGATTAAACGCTGTTTTCCAGTTTTACTTAGAAGATGGTGAAGATTTTTTTATACAGATTCAGAATCAAACCTGCCAAACCCAAGCGGGCGAACATCTTGACCCATCAATCTCCCTTTTTATGGATACAGAAACCTTTATCCGTGTTGTAACTGGCGAACAAGACGGTATGAGTGCATTCCTTAAAGGACAGCTACGGGCAGAGGGTAACGTTATGCTAGCCACTAAACTGGGCAAGCTCTTTAAAAAGAAATAACCGTTGTTTATTTCTCTCCATGGACAAATCGATCAATCAGTGCGCGAGATATCGTGAAAGACGGTGGCAAATCTGGCAATTCTGAGCGTTTATACCAATGAGCTTCAACTATTTCGACACCATCAGGTGATAACTCACCTGATTCATAGTCAGCAAAAAAACCTAGCATTAAAGAATGAGGAAAAGGCCAAGATTGACTTTGGATGTACCGAACATTTTTCACGGTAATTCCAACCTCCTCTTGTATCTCTCTATGAACCGCTGACTCAGCCGACTCCCCTGCTTCGATAAAGCCTGCCAGGGTACTAAAGCGACCCGGAGGAAAGCGCGGCGAACGAGCCAATAGACACTCATCTCCTCTAACGACTAATACTATGATACAGGGCGATATTCTAGGAAATTGAATGAGCTGACATTGCGTACAATGCTTGGCCAAGTCGACTGCATGGTGTTCCATTTTTGAACCACAGCGACCGCAATATTGATGTTCATTATGCCAAGTCACTAATTGCGCCGCTCTAGAGAGCACCACGTACTCTTGTTCATTTTTAGAGACTGAAAGTAGTGATCTTAAATCACCGCCTTCAAGATCTTGAGCAAAACTGTTTGAGTTATGATTTAAAATAACTAAAGTAACCTGGTTACCATCCAAAATCCCTACTGGATATTCAGCATCAATTTGCTCAATATCAAATAAAGCGTTATCTGCAAAAAGATAACCCTGTGTTTTATTCAAAAGTAGTTTATTCTCAAATGAAGCTATTCTGAGTTTTTGCACAAGAAGCCCCCTGTTATTCAACAGCTTTGCTAAAAAATTTCGTTAGATAGCCCAAAATGAATTGAGAAGCCACTTTTAAGCTAAAGCATTGATACATAATTAGCTTAAACAGGTGGACTAATCTATCCAGGTTTTTAAAATCTGCTAGTCTACACAAACAATTTAACGTTCATTCTATGTAAATGAACAGCTCAGGAATAGGAAGATAACAAATGACCATCTCTTTTCCTCAGGCAATTATGCGGAACTTCCTCGGAAATTCGCCTGTCTGGTACAAGCAGGCCATTATTGGCTTTCTGATTCTAAATCCTATCTTACTAATGACTGTTGGTCCTGTTGTTACAGGTTGGGCACTCATTTTTGAGTTTATTTTCACCCTAGCTTTAGCCCTTAAATGCTATCCACTGCAACCCGGTGGCTTATTAGCGATTGAGGCGATTACGATAGGTCTTGCTTCGCCAGAGTCGGTTTATCATGAAGTCGGCAGTAACCTTGAGGTTATTTTGCTGTTAATGTTCATGGTGGCGGGCATCTACTTTATGAAGAGCATGTTGTTGTGGATCTTTACCAAGATACTTTTAAAGGTAAAGTCTAAAGCCTACTTATCACTGCTATTCTCCTTATCAGCTGCTTTCTTATCTGCCTTCTTAGACGCGCTTACTGTAACCGCTGTACTTATCAGCGTCGGAGTTGGCTTCTACGCTGTTTATCACAAAGTTGCTTCTGGCAAGGGATATGAACATGAACATGACCATGCTAACGATTTATCAGTAGCTGAAACCAGTCGTTCAGATTTAGAAGATTTTCGTGCTTTCCTACGTAGTTTATTGATGCATGGAGCTGTTGGTACAGCCTTAGGTGGTGTATGCACCCTAGTGGGCGAACCTCAGAATCTACTCATTGCCCAAAAAGCGGGTTGGACTTTTGCTGAGTTCTTTATATTAATGGCCCCGATTACGATGCCGGTGTTATTTTCTGGCTTGATCACCTGTGTCGTCCTAGAAAAAACCAAGCTATTTGGTTACGGTATTGAACTCCCTATTAGCGTGCGTCATATTCTTGAAGATTATGCAGCGTCTGAAGAAAAGAAACGTACAATCAGAGATAGAACCGAGCTGGTTATTCAAATCATTGTCTCCATATTTCTTGTACTGGCGCTTGCCTTCCACTTAGCCGCTGTTGGCTTAATTGGGCTGACAATTATCGTACTGCTCACGGCATTCAACGGTATCGTTGAAGAACACCAGATTGGTAAAGCGTTTGAAGAGGCTCTCCCTTTTACCGCGTTGCTTGTCGTGTTTTTCTCTATCGTTTCTGTTATCCATGAACAGCACCTATTTCAACCGATAATCCATGCTGTGTTAGAGATGGAGCCATCCAAGCAGCCGGGGTTTTTCTTTATCGCTAACGGTCTGTTATCCGCGATTAGCGATAACGTTTTCGTCGCCACCGTGTACATAAACGAAGTTTTGGATGCTTATAAAGCCGGTGAAATTTCACGAGATCATTTCGATTCTCTAGCGATAGCCATCAACACCGGGACGAACATCCCTAGCGTTGCGACACCGAATGGTCAGGCGGCTTTTCTATTCCTACTTACCTCGGCGCTAGCCCCTCTGATCCGTCTTTCATACGGACGCATGGTCGTTATGGCACTGCCCTACACGATTGTGATGAGTTTGGTAGGTTATACTGCGGTTGTTCTTACTCTGCATTAAGTATTGAACAACCATAAAAAAAACGGGCCTCGGCCCGTTTTTTGTTCGCATAGAATCCGTTATCTACTTACGCCACAGACAAGTATCACCTGACTTTTTATCTAACATATTTAGAAAGGCTTCATGTTCTGCTAGCTCATTCTCAGTTGCCTTAATTACAGACAAAGTAAGAGCCTCTTCACCGACTCGATTAATCAACGTTTGGTCTCCCTGCACTGAATCTTCATGGTCACTTAAAGAGAGTGTGGTTTGCCCACCTGTTAATGATAAATAAACATCGGCAAGAATCTCTGAGTCAAGCAAAGCGCCATGTAACTCACGATGTGAGTTATCGATTCCGTAGCGCTTACACAGTGCATCAAGATTATTTTTTTGACCAGGATGCTTTTGGCGAGCAAGACGCAACGAGTCAGTGACTGTACAGATATCTTTAATCTTAAGCTGATAGCCGTTACGCTCTAGCTCTGCATCTAAGAAACCAATATCGAATGCAGCGTTATGGATAATAAGCTCCGCACCACGAACAAAGTCGATAAACTCATCAGCAATCTGCTTGAACTTTGGCTTATCCAATAGGTATTCATTCGTAATACCGTGTACCGCCATCGCCTCAGCATCGATCTCACGATCTGGCTTTACATATTGATGATAGGTATTACCAGTTAAACGACGTCGTTCAAGCTCGACACAGCCAATCTCAATTATGTTGTGTCCTTCTGACCATTCTAAACCCGTAGTCTCTGTATCCAAAACCACTTGTCGCATAGTTAGTTACCACCCATCACGTCTTCAACCCCTTGATTAGCCAACTGATCAGCCAATTCATTTTCCGCATGCCCACTATGGCCTTTAACCCAACGCCAATCTACATTATGCTTTGCAGACAATTCATCCAACCGCTGCCATAAGTCGGCATTTTTAACTGGTTTTTTTGCTGCGGTTTTCCAACCGTTTTTACGCCAGCCGGCAATCCACTCAGTAATTCCCTTGCGTACATATTGAGAGTCTGTTGTCAGTATCACATCGCAGGATCTTTTTAGTGCAGAGAGCCCCTCTATCGCTGCGAGCAACTCCATGCGGTTATTAGTCGTGTCTTTTTCGCCACCAAACAGGTGTTTTTCCTTCTCTCCATACCTAAGCACGGCACCCCACCCCCCAGGGCCAGGATTACCTTTACAAGCACCATCAGTATATATTTCAACGAGTTTCACGAATATGGCCTCTCGTGGCAGGTTTTGCTACGGGTAAAGTCATAAATGATCTAACCGCTTTTTTTGAATTTATTGGAATCATTCCACCCATATCTTTTCTTGCTAAAATAACGTTGAATGCGCCCATTCTAGGTAAGGAGCGACGTCCAAAAGGTTGTAAAAAAGTAAATTTCCGCCTCAACCCTGATGACTCACAAGGAGGGAGAAAATAATCACTAATCGTACGAAGCTCTGTAAGCTCTAACAAATTAATCCAGTCAACCAGTCTGTGATGACTAATAAAATGTGCCTGCTGCCAGAGTGTTACTTTACTTTTCCGAGTAAAAAAACGTTTTACTCCCCACCATGATAATGGGTTAAAGGCCAACAAAATAATATGCCCACCTGGCCTTAAGATACGAGAGGCCTCTCGAAGCACTTGATGAGGGTGATTAGTAAAATCGAGTGCATGATGCAAAATCACCAAATCCACACTATTGTGCTCAAAGGGCAATTCATAAGGTTGAGCAACGACACTACTGGATCTCATGCCCAGTATAAGGGAGTGATTGACAACAATCCGATAGGGAATAGACGACTCTTCAGCGAGATCCTTTAAAGGTTCAATACCCACCTGAACCATATTAGCCCCATAAATTCGAGGCAATAACAGGTTTAAAATCCGCTGCTCAGCCTCTAATAACTCTTGACCTAACTCACCCGCTAACCAGGTCTTGAGAGGATCAGCTAACGACGTTAATGGCGGTTGATTACGAAAATTCATCGTTATCCAAGATCAATTTAATGATTAAACAAGCCACATGTTAACAGTCTGCATCCTTTAGGGTAATCTCAATATAATAAAATTTCAGGATATTAACATGTTGAACGTCACACCCATTCCAGCATTTAACGATAATTATATTTGGATGCTTAGTGAGCAAAACGCACCCAAGCAGGTTGTAGTGGTGGATCCAGGTGATGCTGAAGCTGTTATACAACGCTTATCGACAGAGCAGCTAACGCTCATTGCCATCTTGATTACACATCACCATAAAGACCACACTGGGGGAGTAGAAGCACTCTGCCAGCGTTTTTCAGTTCCTGTCTACGGCCCAGCAGACTCACCTTTTAAAGGTATTACCCATCCATTAAAAGATGGCGAATCCATTAATCTACTCAACCATCAACTGAATGTTAAAGAGATTCCTGGGCACACGCTT
>DAIRSP010000100.1:6200-9775 GCA_036804365.1 Neptunomonas sp.
ATATTTCATACTTCAGCGACAAAGATCAACCCCAACTTTTTTGCGGAGATACTCTATTCTTGGCGGGCTGCGGACGCTTATTTGAAGGCTCTGCAGATCAGATGCTAAAGGCTATGAATTACTTCAAACAGCTTCCCGACAACACAGAGGTATATTGCACCCATGAGTACTCACTGGCTAACCTAGCCTTTGCTCGTGTCGTTGAGCCATCAAACACTGCGATTACTGAATGCATAGCTGTCTGCCAAGCGCTTCGGGATCAACAACGCCCAACGCTCCCCACCTGTATTGCGCAAGAGAAGCAGATAAACCCCTTTATGCGAACAGACATCGAGCCTATTCAGACTTCCGCATCTGCCTATGAAAAACAATCACTTACTACAGAAAATGCTGTATTTGCCGCATTAAGAGAGTGGAAAAATCATTTCTGAAAATAATATTGATTGACCTAATTAAATACCCTGATAAAATCCGGCTATTCAGATGACGGAATTTATTAAATGCAAAGCAGAATTATATTACCAAGCCTCGTGCTTTGCGGGATACTTTCCGGTTGCCAAAACGTACAACAACCTGCGGATCAAGCTTATACACCCGCGCCATCGACCCCACCCGGGCGAGCGGCGCACAAGATCATCACCGCTCCGCTAAATACTGATGACTTCATTACAAACCGATATACAGCTTCTACCGCACCGAACCCCTTCACCGTAGATACTAGTGCTCCAGATCTCTGGGAAGTTACCCGTCAAAATATGCGTTTAGACAACGCTATTGAACATGATGCTGTTGCAATACAAATCGCATGGTACAGCAAGTACTCTGGTCACATGCGTCGTATCACCGAAAACGCAGCTCGCTACTATCAGTATGTATTGTCTGAAGTACTGAAGCGCGGATACCCAGCTGAAATCGCACTGCTGCCAGCCGTAGAAAGCCATTATGATCCAGAGGCCTATTCACCAAGTCATGCTGCCGGAATGTGGCAATTTATTCCCTCTACTGCTGCCTACTATGGCTTAAAACGTTCGAAAGATTATGACGCACGTAAAGACATCATTGAATCTACTCAAGTCGCTCTTGATTACTTGGGTAAACTCAATGCTCGTTTTAACGGCGACTGGTTACTGACCATGGCTGCTTACAATGCCGGTGGTGGAACTATTTCTCGTGCTGTAAAAGTCAACGAAGATGCTGGCAAACCGACTGATTTTTGGTCTTTAGACCTACCCAAGCAAACCCGCATTTACGTTCCGCGCATTTTAGCGATTTCTGCTTTTGTGAAGGAACCACAAAAGTACAAAATGCCCCTACCGGCTATTAAAAACGCGCCCTACTTTGACGTTGTAGACACCAAAGGTGAGCTAACCGTTAAGCAAGCGGCTACTATGGCGAATGCCAGAATGGCTGAGCTTAAACAGCTTAACCCAGGTATCACACGAAATATTGAAAACGCAAAGCCCGAGCGTTTAATTCTACCGATAAAGAAAGCAGACAATTTACGGGTCGCATTAGGTGCGCAGCCAACATCGAGTCAACCTGCCTATGCTGACAAATCGGATAGTCGCAATACATTAGCTCTGAACAGCACTCAAGTTGCAGCGGCCTCTATCATTCCACTAGTCAACACAAATGACAGCAAGGCTCCGTTAAGCAAACCACAACGCCGTATACACAGCATAACATCTGACAGTTCTCAGCTGACAAACTCTCGTCTCACACTGCACAAAGTAGAAAGCGGTGATACCCTATGGAGCATCTCTCGCAAATATAACGTGAATTTAGAGCAGATTGCCGCATGGAATAATCTAAATCCAAGTTCTCCGTTAATTGCCGGCCGCAATATACGCATTGGTGAGATAGGTAATAACCTTGCAAGCGACCAAGCCGCTGCACTACAAAAAATCAACTACCTTGTTCGTACAGATGATTCTATTACTGACATTGCACAGCGCTACAACGTCAGTGTTAACTCAATTCGTGAGTGGAATCGTTTAAATAAATCGGATCGTTTAAAGCCTGGTCAGGCATTAACACTTTACGTTAATTAAGCCGTTCAGCATTATGAGCACTCTGGATCTTTTTATTATTTTTGTCGCGACAGTCACCGCAATCGCTTTTAAAGTATACCTTTATAAGCGGATTCAACGCTGGATGGACAACGACTTGATAAAAGGCTTGGCTGCTGGCGATGACGCCAAGCTAGCATTTCTACAGACTGAGCTTAATCGACTCAAGTCAGAAAAAACCTCACGCAATCAATTACATGAAAAACTAACCCACCTATCCAAGAACTATCCTGCGTAATCAGTTTCTAACGCGAAAGGTCTAGCATTCATATTTGCTGACTGTTATAAACGCAGGTGGAACTTCTGTTAGGGCTATTTCATGTCATTGTCTTTGTTTAAAAGAACATCGTTATATTTTTTTGCCTTCCTACTCTCCCCTAGCCTATTGGCAGCTGACCAACATGGTTTGGCCATGCATGGCGATTTAAAATATCCGCCTGAATTTAGCCACTTCGATTACGTTAATCCAGATGCACCGAAAGGCGGAAGTATTAAAGAGTGGTCATTAGGGACGTTTGATAGTTTTAATGACTTTATTATCAAAGGTAACTCAGCTGAAGGGTTAGGATTAATTTATGACTCACTCATGACTAAAGCGCTTGATGAACCTTTTTCCCAATACGGTTTACTTGCTAAGTCTGTCGACATGCCTGATTCTCGCCTTTCAATTACTTTTCATTTAAGACCAGAAGCTCAATTTTCTGATGGTTATCCCGTGCATGCCGACGATGTCACATTTACCTTTGATCTATTAAGGGAGAAAGGCAGCCCTTTCTATAAAGCCTACCTAGCTGATATTGATAAGATTACAGCAACAGACCCATTAACTGTGCGTTTTGATTTCAAAGACACCGGCAATCGCGAGCTGCCATTAATTGTCGGTGAAATTCCCATTCTGCCCAAACACTTTTGGGAAAAGCGCGATTTTTCCTCCCCGACATTAGGTATCCCCTTGGGATCTGGCCCGTATAAACTCGAAAAATATGAGTCTGGAAGGTCCGTCACTTACCAAAGAAATAAGGACTATTGGGGCGCTCATTTAAACGTGAACCTAGGTCGTTATAATTTTGATGAAATCACGTTTGATTACTATCGTGACAGCACCGTAGCCTTAGAAGCCTTTAAAGCGGGTGAATATGACTTCCGCATAGAAACATCATCTAAACAATGGGCAACTAGCTATTCTGGTGCACAGTTTGATAGTGGGCAACTGATCAAAGAAGAGGTGAAACATAGCAAGCCAACGGGTATGCAAGCCTTTGTATTCAATACACGCCGCGATATGTTTAAAGATCCATTGGTCAGGAAAGCGATAAGCTACGCATTTGACTTTGAATGGACTAATAAGAACCTCTTTTATGGGGCCTATCAGCGAACGCACAGTTATTTTTCAAACTCAGAAATGGCCGCGGATAAGCTTCCCACGGATGAAGAACTTGAAATTCTCGCCCCATACAAGGATCGGCTGCCTAAAGAGGTCTTTACTGATGTTTATCAAGCCCCGAC
>DAIRSP010000101.1:0-9723 GCA_036804365.1 Neptunomonas sp.
GCAAAGTAGAACGTGAATATTCGATGACGTCTAAGTAACCGTAAGGTTGAGATAGCAGAAAAATAAAAAGCCTCATAAGTGACGCTGTAAATATGTCTGCTTTCGGCACTTAGCTACCATTAAAAATGTAATGCACATGGCGTACCAACTTTTCCAGAAACATCCCGAAAAAAGTCTCGCCTTATTCAAGGTGAGACTTAATATTTAAGATTGGTTTTCTTTTCAGTATCACTTAGAGATCCAATCCTGTAACCCCTGGGAATATTATCAGGATGGCTACAGCAAGTATTTGAAGAGCAATAAATGGAAGCATGCTCTTAAATATTTCTCCAAGGCTTATATCTGGTGGCGCAACACTTTTCAGATAGAACGCTGCTGGACCAAATGGTGGAGACAAGAAAGATACTTGCATGTTCATACAGAACAAAACACCGAACCAAACTGGATCAAAACCTAGTGAAACTATAATTGGTACGAAGATTGGCATCGTTAAGAGAGCGATACCTACCCAATCCAAAAACATACCCAATATAAATAGGATCAGCATCATAAACAGTAAAACAACTGTTGGATTATCTGAAATTCCTGTGATTAGACCAGATACAAACTGTATCCCGCCCATTAAATTGAATACACCTACTAGCGCACTAGCACCGACACCAATCCAGACAATCATTCCACAAGTTTGCAATGTTCTGATTGCTGAAGATTTAATCAGTTCATAGCTAAATTCACCGCGAACGAGAGTTGAAAGAATAACCCCCAAAACGCCGACGGCTGAAGCTTCAGTAACAGATGCAATACCGCCGTATATTGAACCTAATACAAATACAACGACCAGTAGCGGCAGAATCAAGCCTTTCAAAAGCCCGAGTGACTCGGAAATCGGACGAAGTTCTTCTTTAGGCTCAAGTGGAGCCAGGCTTGGATTGAGATGAGTCCGTATCAATACATACGAAACGTAGAAAGCAGCTAACATTAATCCAGGGAAGAATGCAGCAGTAAACAAATCACCAACAGATACGTTTGCAGTCAGGCCATAGATAATTAACACGATGGAAGGAGGAACCATGGTACCCAAGGAACCACCCGCACAAACAACGCCTATAGCAAGTTTACGGTCATAGCCTAAACGTAACATCTGAGGAAGTGCGATGAGTCCTAGAAGCACAACTTCGCCACCGATGATGCCACTCATAGCCGCCAAAATAACGGCTACAAATATGGTTTGTATTGCAACGCCACCGCGCAGGCGACCAGCTAACACCTTCATAGCGTCGAATAGATCTTTTGCAATACCAGACTTATCTAGGATCGCCGCCATGAGCACAAACATGGGGACTGAGACGAAAACAAAAGAGTTAACAAAAGAGTACACACGACTAGTAATCAATGGCACTGCCATTGGTCCAAACCAACCCAACGCAAACACAAGGGCCACTAATAGCGTAACAAAAGCTAGCGGCATCCCAGTTAGAAGTAGCGCCAGGATTAAACCGAACATCAAAAGAGTACCGTTTTCGATACCCAATGATTTCAAACTACCAAAGAGGTCTAGTAGTTCCATTATTTACTCCGTGCGAGATTGCGTAAATCACGAATAAGAAAGATTAAAAACTGAAGTGTCATTAAAACCATGACAGCAAGCATGACGCCTTTAAGAAGTGCTGGTGATGGAGGATTCCATGCACTTCCTGTTGTTTCTAAACGCATTAAACCTGCTGGCGTCCACCAAGATTTTTCAACCATGGTCCATGATGCCCATGCAAAAAATAGACATGCAATCACACATAAAAAATGGATAACCGCATCCATAACAACTTTGGCATGCCCTCCTAGTAAGTCATAAATAATGACTACACGGATGTGGCGGTCAGATGAAACACAGTACAAACCACCCCAAATGAAGCTGAATGCACATAAGAAAATCGAGGTTTCATGTCCCCAAATGGTTGGACTATCGAACAAGTACCTGAGCAACACCTCAAGAATAAGAACAGCCATAGCCAAAGGGAAAGCGAATGCGAGCACAGAGCTTAACTTTTCGACAATCAAAGATAGAAAATCATGCTTCTTATTCGATAACTGGATATCACTCTCAGCCATAAGGAACTCCTAAAAAAAACGGGGCCATACTAGCTGGCCCCTTCACTACATTAATTAACTAGACCTTGGTCTTTTAGGTACGCTACCAAAACGTCGTATGCTTTTTTAGCATTTGGTGAGCGAGAAGCAACTTTTTCCCACTGACCAACTGCGATTGCACGGAATTTTGCACGTTCTTCAGAAGACCAGTTATGAATGGTGATTGAAGGATCTTTAGATGCTTCAGCTACTGCCTTAAGATCTTTCATTTTCAACTTGCTTACCATGTCATTAGCAAAGTCACGAACCGATACATCAAGGATTGCTTTCAGATCGCTTGGCAGTCCATCCCATTTAGCTTTATTCATTGATACTTCAACAAGCGGCATTGAGTGGAAACCAGGGTATACAGGGTGTTTAGCAACATCGTGCATACCTTGCGCATGGTTTGTAGAGAAAACAGTGTAGTCAGCAGCATCAATTACTTTCTTATCAAGAGAGGTGAAGACTTCTGAACCAGGTAGGTTTACTGGTGCTGCGCCTGCTGCTGCAAATACTTCTTGAACCATACCTTCTGGGGCGCGCATTTTAAGACCTTTCAGGTCTGCAACGCCGTTTAAAGGTTTAGCAGATACAAATGCTTCTAGACCAGGGGTAGTAGCTCCAATGAACTGAAGACCATACTGATTGTGCATCTCGTTCATTAACTCTTTACCACCGCCGTAGTTAATGAAACGAAGCATTTCACTTGGATCTGACCAAGCACCTACTGGGTTAGCGATGAAACCGTAAGCTGGGTCCTTACCACTAAAGTAACTGCTATCAGTGATGTGGCCATCAAGGATACCAGCGCCTACTGCATCAAGAGTTTCTGTGTGCTGAACTACTGAGTTAACAGGCATCATTTCGATCGCTAGGCGACCACCAGACATATCCTGCACACGCTCTGCCCACTGTTTCTGAATTTCAAAGTTAGGGTTTCCAGCAGGATCACTTGATTGGAATTTCAAATTATAGTCAGCAGCTTGCGCTGAAAGGCTGACGCTGGCAGCCATTAGAGTTGCTGTAAAAATTGAAGATAGTTTTTTCATTAGTTTCTCCGTGTATTTATCTTTTTCGGTGAATTTTTGCTAATTAAGTAGAAACTCTGCTTCTACTTCAGGCAGCAAAAGACCTGTTAATCTGCTCCATAGCGGACTCCAGAATCTGAACTGGGCTTTCCGAAACAGAAAATCTAAATGTATTTTCTTCATCAATTGGTGTTTCAAATGTCGCTAGCTGACTATCTAGCAATGAGGCAGGCATGAAGTGACCGATTCGTTGATTCATTCTGACTTGAAGCAGATCCCTATTACCTTCAAGGCTGATTGATACCAATCCAGGCAAACCATCTCTTAGCTGTTCTCGGTACTTCTTTTTCAGAGCTGAACATGCAATTACGCAGAACTGGGTTGTAGACAAATGTGCAGACTCAATAATTTTGGCAAGCCAAGGCACGCGATCTTCATCAGTTAATGGTTGACCATTAGACATTTTCTCAACGTTGCTAGGAGGATGTAGTAAATCACCTTCAATAAAATTAGCTTCAAGCCTTGAAGCTAATTGCGCTGCAATTGTTGATTTACCGGACCCAGAGACACCAAGAACTAAAATGTAGAACGGTTTCATGGCGTTACCTCATGCTGCATAAAACGAGCTTTAACAAAGCAGTGCTCACACAAAATGTTAGCGCTAACATTGTTAGGGCAAAAATTAACTTGTGAACTGGTTTCTATATTCATATCAAGATTGAAGTTAAAATTACTAATGTGGATGTTAGCGCTAACATTTATTTTTATTAAAAAGAGGCAAGTATTTTTAATCAAATACACCTCGTATTTACTCACTATGATGTTAGCGCTAACATTTGTCAACAATATTATGTAAGATGAACTTATATTTATTTCGAAGAGCAAAAAATGAATCAAAAAACCACCCTTGCAGATGTTGCTCAAGAATCTGGTGTTAGTTCAATTACAGTATCTCGTTACCTCCGCTCTCCAGAGAAGGTAGCGAGGTTAACTGGAGATAAAATTAAGACTGCGATTGATAAATTAGGGTACGTCCCCAACTTAGCCGCTCAGGCATTAGCATCATCTTCTTCAAATGTAATTGGTGTACTGATCCCATCTTTATCTAATGCTGTTTTTAGTGATGTTGTTACTGGGTTATATGAGGCACTTCAGGGCACCCCCTATAACATTCAATTTGCACACACCAGCTATTCTGAAAAAGATGAAGAGCAAGCAATTCGAATGTTTAGAGCACAAAACCCAGCGGCCCTTATCATTGCTGGAGTTGATCAAAGCGAAACTTCCAAACAAATCCTTGAAGAGCTTAACTGTCCAGTGATTCAAATTATGGATATGTGTGAGGACCCTATAGATTCAATTATTGGATTTTCACACTTTCACGCAGCTAAAGATGCTGTAGATAAATTAATCTTTTTAGGGCACAAAAAGATCGCATTTATGGGTGCGCGAATGGACCCTCGAACTCAAAAACGTCTATTAGGTTATAAAGAGGCAATGGCTGAATCTGGCCTTCTAGAAGATAGCCTGATTAGCACTAATAGAGATCACTCTTCACTAGCACTTGGCGCAGAGATGCTATCTGATCTATTGGATAAGAAAACCAACTTAGATGCCGTCTTTTGTAACAACGATGACTTGGCAATAGGCGCGCTTTTCGAATGCAACCGAAGGGGTATTAGTGTTCCCGAAGATCTAGGTATCTGTGGTTTCAATAACTTTGCTATGAGCGAAGCGGCTCATCCTCAAGTTTCGACTGTTGAGACACACAGGTACGAGATGGGTAAATTGGCAGGTGAGCATCTTTTACAAAGATTTAAGAAACCTTCGACCCCATCAATAAAGTTAGATCTAGGGTTTGATTTCCTTCATAGGAAAAGCATATAAGTTGAAAACTTCTTTCTTTAAAGCTGACCAGTTGATGCTTATCGTCACCTTGCTTGATCCCGCGATATTTCAAGAATCTTCGTAGTTAGTATATTTTTTGTCCGCTTTACCTATAAATTAGATAAGCCTAACGGACTGCATTGGGTCGCTAAGAGACAAAAAGAAAGCCCAAAAGCTCTCTTTTTTGATTAACAACTAGGCCGTTGGGCCACTCTCTGTTTTACATGTTCGGGTAGTTAGGGCCACCGCCGCCTTCTGGCGCCACCCAACGAATGTTCTGCGTTGGGTCTTTGATATCACAGGTCTTGCAGTGCAGGCAGTTGGCTGCGTTAATCTGAAGACGTGGCTCGGCTTCATCTTCTAGCACTTCATATACACCCGCTGGGCAGTAACGCTGCGCTGGCTCTGCATACTGAGCAAAGTTAACGCTGATCGGCACTGACGCATCCTTCAACTGAAGGTGACATGGCTGATCTTCTTCGTGGACGGTGTTCGAAATAAACACTGACGAGAGCTTATCAAATGAGAGCTTTCCGTCTGGTTTAGGGTAATCGATCTTCGTACATTCGCTTGCTGGACGCAGCATCTCATGATCGACGTGCGTATCGTGCAGTGTCACTGGGATACGACCACCAAAGATGTTCTGATCCAGCGTATTGAATGCGCCACCTAGAATTGGACCAAACTTGTGAAGAGCTGGGCCAAAGTTGCGCGAGCTGTACAACTCTTGGTAGAGCCAAGAGTTTTTATAGAGCTCGTTGAATGTCGTTGCGGTATTCGACTCTTCAGCGATTGCAGTGACCACCGCTTCAGCCGCCAACATGCCAGACTTCATGGCTGTATGAACGCCTTTGATTCGCGAGAAGTTCAAGGTACCAGCATCACAACCGATCAATAGACCACCCGGGAAGGTCATCTCTGGAAGACAGTTGTAACCACCTTTAGCGATAGCACGTGCACCGTACGAGACGCGTTTACCACCCTCTAGGTACTGAGCAAGTTTAGGATGGTGTTTCATACGCTGGAATTCATCGAAAGGACTGACCCAAGGGTTTGAGTAGTTCAAATCAACAATTAGACCCACAACAACCTGATTATTCTCAGCGTGGTAGAGGAAGAAGCCACCGCTAGTTCCGTCACTTAGAGGCCAACCAGAGCCGTGAATGACTAAGCCCTCTTTATGGTGCGCAGGATCGATATCCCAGAGCTCTTTAATACCTAGTCCGTAGTGCTGAGGATCTTTACCCTCGTCCAAATTGAACTGGCTGATTAGCTCTTTACCAAGATGGCCGCGACAACCCTCCGCAAACAGTGTGAACTTAGCCTGGAGCGCCATACTCGGCACGTAGCTATCTTTCTCTTCACCATTTTCGCCAATGCCCATTGCACCGGTGAGTACACCTTTGACACTGCCATCTTCGTTATACAGCACTTCAGCCGCTGGGAAGCCAGGAAACACCTCAACACCCAGAGCTTCAGCCTGCTCAGACAACCAACGTGACACATTGGCTACAGAGGCGATATAACAACCCTGGTTGTGCATCGTTTTAGGTGCTGCAAAGTTAGGCACCGTAATCGATTTTGTCTCATTTTTAAGGAGAACGATCTCGTCAGTTTTCGCTTCAGTGACCAGTGGTGCGCCCTGCTCTTTCCAATCGGGAAAGAGTTCAGTCAATGCTTTAGGATCGACCACTGCGCCTGACAGGATGTGACCACCCACCTCAGCCGCTTTCTCAACCACACACACCATCAGATCAGCGTTGAGTTGTTTGATCTTACAAGCAGCTGCAAGTCCCGCAGGGCCTGCACCTACAATCAGGACATCAAAGTCCATTACTTCATAATCCATTGATCTCTCCTAAAACGACTAAATCACTGAAATGGAAATTAAAACTGTTCGTCAGTCAGCACAAATGCGGCATCAAGACCCGTCATTATTGTCTGTGCATGTGCTTCTGCTCGTGGCAAGTAGTGTTCCGCGTAAAAGCGAACTGTAGCAACCTTGGCCGCCAAAAACTCATCCGAGTAGGCGGAACCTGCACCGGCTAATGTTTTAGCGCGAATGGCCTCTTTTGCCATTAGGTAGGCACCTGTGAGGTAACCCATCTGCATTAAGAAATCGAACGCTACGGCACCCATCAATGTGCGATCGGCAGCAGCACGATCAAGAATAAACTCACGAATCTCTCGTGCACGAGTCACAGACGCGACAAAACGGTTAGCCATTTTATCCAGTCCGCTCGCTCGCAGGTCGGCTTCAATACCGGCCATCTCGTCAAGCAGATCAGCCAACGCTGCGCCGTTATCGCTTAACGTTTTACGGCCAATTAGATCCAGCGCCTGAATACCGTTAGTCCCTTCGTAGATGGCTAGAATACGCGCATCACGGTAGTGCTGAGCAGCGCCAGCCTCTTCGATAAAGCCCATACCGCCATGGACCTGAATGTTGAGAGAAGTTAGCTCATTAGCCATCTCCGTCATCCAACCTTTAACGATCGGTGTTAACAGTTCGACACGCGCTTTAGCCGCGGTTTGATCACCGTCAATGTGCGATCGATCAATCTCAGCGGCAGCCACTAAAGCTAGAGCGCGCATCGATTCACAACCCGAGCGCATCGCCATCAACATGCGGCGGACATCAGGGTGCTCAATAATAGGCATTTTTGAACCATCTTTACGGTTGCCCTGGGTGCGCTCTTTCGCGTAAGCAACTGCTTGCTGATAAGCGCGTTCAGAGATCGACAAGCCCTGCAGACCAACCGACTGACGTGCATGGTTCATCATGGTGAACATGTAGGCTAGACCTTTGTTCTCTTCACCGACCAGGTAGCCAATCGCTCCACCGTTATCACCAAAGCTCATCGTACAGGTTGGCGAACCATGAATTCCCAACTTGTGCTCTAGTGAGATACATTTCGCATCGTTCAACTCTGCGGGTTCACCGTTCTCATCCAATAGGAACTTAGGCACGATAAACAGCGAAATACCTTTAACACCTGCCGGTGCATCTGGAAGGCGCGCTAGCACAAGGTGAACAATATTGGGGGTCATCTGATGATCGCCCCAAGTGATGTAGATCTTCTGACCAGAAATCAGGTAGTGGTCACCATTTGGAACCGCTTTAGTTGAAACGGCGGCCAAATCAGAACCCGCGTTGGGCTCAGTCAGGTTCATGGTACCGGTCCACTCACCCCTGACTAGGCGGGATAGGTACTGATCTTTTAACTCGTCACTGCCGTGAGCAATCAGTGCTTCTATAGAGCCCTGAGTCAACATTGGGCAGAGCGCAAACGCCATATTGGCTGAGTGCCAAAGCTCATTAACGGCTGTACCCACTACATTTGGCAATGCCTGACCACCAAAAGCTTCTGGCGCGGTCAGGGTTGCCCAACCGTTCTCCATGTACTGCTGGTAAGCATCCGAGAACCCTGCAGTCTCTATAACCTTATCATCCTCAAGACGAGCGCCGTTTTGATCACCCACTGCATTGAGCGGTGCCAGTACTTCAGATGCGAGCTTGCCCGCCTCTTCAACGACGACATTAGCCAGTTCGAGATTGACTTCATCTAAGCCCATCGCCTGACAAAGTTGATCGAATTCAACCAATTGGTCCAATACAAATGCTGTGTCTTGAGCCGGTGCGTTATAGATACTCATTATTGTTAGTCCCCGGAGTGAATAGAATGGGGCAGTCTGGCTGCCCCAAGTAGTGCTTGTTATACCTTAGAGACGAGCTCTGGAAGGATATCGTGAAGATCACCAACGAGACCGTAGTCTGCAATGTTGAAGATTGGCGCCTCTTCATCTTTGTTAATCGCTACAATCGTTGCGGAGTCTTTCATACCTGCAAGATGCTGAATTGCACCGGAGATGCCAACCGCGATGTAGAGTTTAGGAGCAACCATCTTACCGGTTTGACCAACCTGCATATCGTTAGGAACAAAACCGCTATCGACTGCTGCACGTGATGCACCGACTGCTGCACCCAGCTTGTCAGCCAGTTCAAATACTTTCGCGAAGTCCTCTTTAGATCCCACACCTCGACCGCCTGAAACGACGATGCCAGCCGACTCTAGCTCTGGGCGATCTGATTCGCTCACTTCAGCACCAACAAAACGTACTTTTGCCGCTGGAACCGTTGCCGAAGCCGCTTCAATAGCAGCCGAACCGCCTGTTTCAGCCGCCGCAAACGCAGTACCACGAACCGTCATCACTTTAAGTGAGTCGCTGCTCTTAACAGTCGCAATAGCGTTGCCAGCATAAATTGGACGCTTAAAAGTATCCGCATCAACGACTTCAATCACTTCAGAGATCTGGTTGACACCGCACAGCGCTGCAACACGTGGAGCAATGTCTTTACCAAAGGTGCTGGCACCCAAGATAACGTGCGTGTAATCACCCGCAAGCTGTTGAGCGACCGGCGCTACAAACTCAGCAAGAGTATGCTCAAGTGCTGCATCTTCAACAGTAAGGACACGATCAACGCCCGAAACCGCAGCGGCCTGTGTTGCAATACCTGCTACTGACGCGCCAGCCACTAGAACGTCTACAGAACCGCCCAATTTTGTCGCTGCAGTCACCGCAGAGAGTGTTGCGCCTTTAAGGTTCTGACCGTCGTGTTCAGCAATAATCAAAGTTTTCATTGTCAGTACTCCTTAAATAACCTGAGCTTCGTTGCGTA
>DAIRSP010000102.1:0-9521 GCA_036804365.1 Neptunomonas sp.
ACTTAATGGTACAGGCGGTACGCGGCTGCCACAGCAGCTATCTACCACAACAACTTTCAACCGGCCTACGCACTAGCGAAGCACGTATGCTGATGGTATTAGCACAAGCCAAACAACTGGATATGAAAACCTTGCTAAAAGAGGTCAATCTACCTCAGCAAGAGATCGAAAATGCAGCCGAAATACTCCAGTCTAAAGGGCTCGTGCTGCTGCAAGATGGAATTTACGCGATCACTGATGCAGGTGCAACCCAAGCCGAAGAGCTTTGGGCAATCTCTGAACAAGAGCAAGAAAAACGCTTCAGCCAGTTTACTGAAGAGCAGATCAGTAACTTCAAAACAGTTTTGTCTGCTCTAGCGAAGTTGTAAGTTATATCACGCTGCCTCATCAAGAGGCAGCTGTACTCCCCCTTAAAGCTGTGCACTCACTTCCCCCTTTGCCTCCAATCCTCTTCTATCTAATCTAAATAAACCCTGAATTTAATTATTCTGAGAATAAAAGCTAAGTTTCGAGCAAAATATTAGGCATGCAAAAAAGGCTGCGGTATCGCAAACAGGATTGGTAAAAAGCAAAATGAGGGAAATTTTGGGTGGCAGCTCCATCAGCCACATCCCGGCACATGAGTCGACCGCTGTGGCTGCTCCCTTCCGGGCCTGACCAGGTTCACGGTGTATCATTGCGAGAGGACCAATAGAGCTACCATAACAAGGTAGAACCTTTGTGTTCCTTTGCAGAACGGCGCGAAGTATACCAGTCTCACTTATGAATGCAAAACAATACCCACAAAAATTATTGATTCAGACTATGTTGTCCTGCTTGGCGCTGGAGTAGCTCTCTCACCCATTTATGCATTGGGTCTTTATGATCTCGGGCATGCCAATAGAGATAGAAAGATAACGGTTCTGTTCGTAGCTCTTTAGGGAGTGGTCGCTTTACTACAGCTCGCCCTTCGGAGAGTTTATCAATAAGATTAACCGGTAGCATAAACAGCAGGTCGGTTTTTTCGCAGTAATCTGCGACGCCCATAAAACTCGTTAATCGGAGTACGGTATTGCGCTTTTTCCCTAACTCTTTCAAACGGGTATCCATCATCGCTGGCCCCTTACCTGTGAGACTTACATAACCATGGCGCGCGGCCAGATAGTCTTCATAAGTCAGATCCGAGCTGGCGAGTGGGTGCTGCTGCCCCATCATTACTGCGATCTGGGTAGTATCGAGTAACGTTCGATGAAACTGGTCTTCTGCGTTTTTGGGTTGCACACCTGAGATGGCGAAGTGGATTTCACCTTTAGATAACATATCGAAATAGTCGGCAGGTCTTGAGTCGATTTCAATGCTCATATCCGGTGAGGCTTTGCGCATCGTGGCCAACAGGTCGGGTACATAGAGCGCGGTTTCTAAATCAGGCCCAGCGATTTTGACAACCATTTTAGAGCTACCTGGGGCAAACACAGGCTCCGATATCATCGAGCTCACTTGCTGTAATATCATTTTTAGCTCAGATTGAATCTGCTCAGCTCTTACGGAGAGCCCATACCCGTCAGCACTGCGAACTAGAAGGGGATCATCAAAAGTATCTCGTAGTCGTTGCAGTGCGCGGCTCACCGCAGGCTGGCTCATATGCAAACGTTCTGCAGCGCGTGTGACCTGCTTCTCATCAAGCAAGGCTTCAAGTACCACCAGCAAATTAAGATCCACAGACCGCAAATTCACTTTACGCATATTTATAATCACCAAAATGCATTAGATGAATTTATTATTGCGTATTAAAGTTAACCCATCAACGTATTTAAGATCATGGAACGCTATGCCTCTAGTCAACACATTACAGAATCAAACGACCCATTATGGTTGGGTGAGCATCACGCTGCACTGGGTGACTGCGTTAGTTATCTTTGGCATGTATCCGCTAGGACTGTATATCGACTCGCTTAGCTATTATGACCCACTGTACCGTACGGTACCGAACTGGCATAAGAGCATCGGCATTTTACTCGCGGGGGTTGTGGTGCTTCGTGTCATTTGGCTTTTTAGTCATCCAAAGCCGATCTCCATTGCTTCACATTCGGCAACGATCAAGAGAATAACCCACATCGCGCATGGGGCACTTTATCTACTTTTGATAGTCGTATTGTTATCAGGCTACTTAATTTCAACGGCTGATGGCCGTGGAATTGATGTTTTCGGCTGGTTTCAAGTACCCGCATTGCCTGAATTAGTTGAGCAGCAAGAAGATATTGCTGGTGAAATACACTTTTACAGTGCAACCACACTGATCGCTTTCGCAGGATTACATGCGTTAGCGGCATTAAAACATCATTATTTCGATAAAGATGAAACGCTTAAACGTATGTTAGGAATAAAGGAAATCGTATGAATATGAAAAAATCATTAGCTGTTGCTAGCTTATTACTTGCTACATCGCCTCTGTATGCTGCTGACTATGTCATCGACACTAAAGGAGCACACGCATCTGTTTCCTTCAAAATCAATCACCTAGGCATTAGCTGGTTGAAAGGTCGTTTCAATACGTTTGAAGGCCAGTTCAGCTACGATGCTGCTGCACCTGATGCGTCTAAAGTGAATGTTACGATTGACACCAGCAGTATCGACTCAAACCATGCTGAGCGTGATAAGCACTTACGTAGCGGTGACTTTCTAAACGTAGAAAGCTTCCCTAAAGCAGAGTTTGCTAGCACCTCGTTCAAAGATAACGGTGATGGCACAGCGACCATGGTAGGTGATTTAACGCTACACGGCGTGACTAAGCCAGTCACGTTGGCGGTAACTAAAGTAGGTGAAGGTGATGATCCTTGGGGTAACTACCGCGTAGGTTTTGAAGGTACAACAGAGTTTAAGTTGAAAGACTTCGGTATCGATTACAACCTAGGCCCTGCGGCTGAAACTATTTACATGACACTATCCGTAGAAGGTATTCGCAAGTAAGCTCTCCCCTTATGACGACTGTTTGACTTAACAAACAGTCGTCTTTCTTTTCTGCTCAAAGTCTGCATAATCAAAACGCATTACTCCTATCATAAAAAATATAATGGAGCGCGTGGTGATGGTGAACAACCCTATCGATAAAGAGGAACTCGCTCAGCGTTTTCGTGCCTTTATTGAACCTGAATACGTTATTTCCGATGAGGAAACTCAACGCCCCTACGAGTGCGATGGCCTCTCTATGTATTGTGAGATGCCTCTATTAGTGGTGTTGCCTGGCACACTTGAAGCGTTGCAAAGAGTGATGCGCATATGCCATGAGCTTAATATCCCCGTGGTTGCCCGAGGCGCGGGTACAGGCTTATGTGCGGGTGCGATGCCCAATGAGTCAGGTGTTTTACTGTCCCTCGCACGCTTTACCAAAATACTGCATATCGACCCGCAAGCACGCACCGCTCGCTTACAACCCGGCGTACGTAATCTGGCGATCAGCGAAGCCGCTCAGCCTTTTGGACTCTACTACGGCCCTGATCCCTCGTCACAAATCGCCTGCACCATTGGCGGCAATGTTGCTGAAAACTCGGGTGGCGTACACTGCCTAAAGTATGGGCTCACCACACATAATCTACTGCAAGTTAAAATTGTAACGGTTGAAGGTGAGCTGTTAACCCTCGGCAGTGAAGGGCTCGACTCCCCCGGTATGGATTTGTTAGCACTAATTACCGGTTCTGAAGGCCTGCTTGGCATCGTGATTGAGGTGCTCGTCAAACTTCTACCTTTACCGGAAATAGCGCAGGTCGTTATGGCGGCCTTTGCCAGTGTAGAACAAGCGGCTGACTCCGTTGGCGCAGTGATCGCTGAGGGCATTATCCCTGCTGGATTAGAGATGATGGACCACCATGCGATCGTCGCAGCTGAAGCCTTTGCGAAAGCAGGCTACCCGACGGATGCACAAGCGCTACTTCTGTGTGAGCTCGATGGCACTGAAGTCGAAGTACAAGAACAGATAAAAATCGTTGCTGCGGTGTTTAAGCAACAAGGAGCAACCACCCTGCGGGTTTCAGGTAGCGAAGCGGAAAGAGCGCTACTCTGGAAAGGTCGCAAATCAGCCTTCCCAGCTGTGGGTCGTATCTCCCCCGATTACTATTGTATGGATGGCACCATTCCACGCGGACAGCTCGCTTTCGTGTTGAATGAGATGCAAAAAATGTCAGATGCCTATGGCTTGCGTGTTGCGAATGTTTTCCACGCTGGCGATGGTAATCTTCATCCGCTGATTCTGTTTGATGCCAATATTCCCGGCGAGTTTGCTAAAGCTGAGGAGTTTGGCGGCAAAATACTAGAACTGTGTGTCGCGGCTGGCGGCTGTATTACCGGTGAGCATGGTGTAGGGATAGAGAAGATTCGACAAATGCATAGCCAGTTCACAGAGCAAGAGCTCACCCAGTTTCATGCCATTAAAGCCGCTTTCGACCCTTACAACCGACTCAACCCCGGCAAAGGGATACCCGTGCTTAAAAATTGCCAAGAGTATCGCTCGCTATCAAAACCTCAAGACAGCAACGGGGGTAGCCGTTAATGAGCGACTTAACACAACAGCTGATCGAGCAAGTAAACTCAGCCATCGCTGATCAACAGCCGTTATCTATCGTAGGCAATAATACTAAAGCCTTTTTACGGGCTAACCAAAATAACATCCTACCTAAACTTTCACTGACAGGGCACCGGGGAATCACCAGCTATAAACCCGTTGAACTAGTCATGTCGGCACGCGCGGGCACACCACTGACCGAGATTGAAGCTGCACTCGCAGAGCATGGGCAAATGCTGCCTTGCGAGTCACCTTTATTTGCTACCAACGGTCATCCTGGCGCGACGATAGGTGGAACACTGGCGGCTAATATTTCTGGCCCCGCACGTCCCTGGTGCGGATCCATACGCGATTTAACGCTCGGCATAAAGCTGATCAACGGTAAAGGTGAGCACCTGACATTCGGTGGTCAGGTGATGAAAAATGTAGCCGGATATGATGTTTCCCGCTTACAAGCAGGCGCCATGGGCAGCCTAGGCGTGATAACGGAGATAAGTTTCAAGGTTCTGCCAAAACCCGCAGCAACACAGACCTTGGCGCTCGATATTGACGCCAACAATGCCATTCAAATAATGAATAAATTAGCCGCTCAAGCGAAGCCTATAACTGCGGCCTGCTGGATAGATGGGCATCTTTATCTTAGGCTAGCCGGTGCAACTAGTTCGGTGGAATCTACACTTCAGCAGTGGCCTGGTAACCCCTTAGAGGATGCAGCGCATCTCTGGCACAACATCCGTGAAATGCAACTGGCTCATTATCAGCGCACACCGCTGTGGCGATTTTCGATTGCGAGCCACGCCAAACACTTTTTACCTGACGAAGCTTGGATTATCGACTGGGCAGGGGCGCAACGATGGTTAGGCGGTGATTTTTCGATCAGTGAACTAGAAGCCTACGCTGATGCAGCTGGAGGCAGCGTTTCACTGTTTCGAGGTGAGAGCTCGTCACTTAGAACTAAGCAGAAACCCGCATCAGCTATTGAGTTACTTCAAAAAAGAATAAAACACGCCTTTGATCCGCACGGCATATTTAATGTTTGAGCCTACCTTCAACCATAAACTGCCATAGGAAAGGACTGCGAAATTATGCAAACAAACATACATGAAAGCTTTAGCCAACATCCTGATATAGCCGAAGCAGAAGCCATTTTACGAAGCTGTGTCCATTGCGGTTTTTGCACTGCTACTTGTCCAACTTACCAGCTTCTCTCAGATGAAAGAGATGGTCCTCGGGGTCGTATCTATCTCCTTAAACAGTTTCTTGAAACCAATCAGATCACAGAGAAAACCCAAGAGCATCTCGATCGCTGCCTAACCTGCAGAAGTTGTGAAACCACTTGCCCTTCTGGCGTGGACTATAGTCGGCTGCTGGATATTGGCCGCTCCTTAATGGAGGAGAAGCTGCCACGCTCTGGGAAGCAGCGACTATTACGTCGTTTAGTTCGTAGTCTATTCCCCTTCCCATCACGACTGATGCCTCTGCTGACACTGGCACAACTCATCAGACCCGTCCTGCCTAGCACGCTTGCATCGAAAGTACCTGTAAAAGCCGTTTTAAAAACGGCCCCAGCTAAAAAAGCTCACGCACGCACCATGATCGCACTGGCAGGCTGTGTACAATCAAGTGCGACCCCAAATACCTTACGCAGCTCTCAACGGGTTTTAGATAAGCTCAATATCTCGTTAGTCACTTCCCCAACGGCCGGCTGTTGCGGCGCACTCAGCTATCACCTCTCTGCACCTCAAGAAGGATTAGATTTTATGCGGAGAAACATTGATGCCTGGTGGCCTCTGATTGAACAGGGCGCGGAGGCTATAGTGATTACTGCAACGGGCTGTGGTGCTATGGTCAAGGAGTACGGCGACAGATTAAAAGATGATCCCTACTATGCCGATAAAGCCTTAAAAGTATCAGCACTGTCCAAGGATATTAGTGAAATTTTACTGAGCGAAGACCTTTCATCATTAAAAGTTGATACCCAATCGAGCACCGCCGTACACTGCCCCTGCTCTATGCAGCATGCGCTCAAACTGAATAACAATATCGAGAAAGTACTGACGGATCTTGGCTTTAATTTGAGCCGCACCCAAGAAAAACATCTCTGCTGTGGTTCAGCGGGGACCTACTCTATTTTTCAGCCAGAGATCAGCGAACAACTTTTGGCTAAAAAGGTTTCTGCTTTAACCCTTGATAAGCCGGATCAGATCGTCACGGCAAATATCGGCTGCCAACTACATATTGGAAGTCAGTCAGCTGTACCGGTTAAACACTGGATAGAGCTACTCGATTCGTGAGTTCGCGGTACTTTCATTTAACAGTAGTTTATGAAAAAGCGCGGTGACAAGTGGATAGTGGAAGTAGTAGCCTTGCAAATAATCACAATTTAACATTTTAAGAATATCAACCTGTGACTCATCTTCCACTCCTTCAGCCACCACTTTCAAACCTAACGAACTGGCTAAGGAGATAATGCCATCTACTAGGGTTTGGTCTCCTTCTTGAATCAGTAGGTCGGCAATAAATGCACGATCTATTTTGAGCACTGAGATTGGGAACTTTCGCAAATAACTTAAAGATGAATAGCCTGTACCAAAATCATCAATTGCTATACCCACACCCAACGCACTTAAATCAAATAGTTGCTTGCTGACTGACTGTAGGTCTGAAACCAACAGGCTTTCAGTAATCTCAAGAATTAGTCGTTCCGGCTCTAAGCCTGTTTCAGCCAGCGTTTGTTTAACCAGCAATGCCATATTATGCCGTTGGAACTGACGACTAGAGACGTTAACTGACACTTTAGGTGGATTAGGCGACAAGGTACTCCAACTCACTGCCTCTTCACAGGCTGATTTTAACACCCACTCACCGATAGAATTGATTAAGCCAATCTCCTCCGCTAAGTGAATAAAATCGGTAGGTGGCACCATACCCAATCCCGAATGATTCCAGCGAATAAGCGCTTCAGCACTCACAACTCTGCCATCTTTAGCATCAACTATCGGTTGATAGTGAAGGACGAATTGATTTCGCTCTAGTGCGAGGTACAAGGCCATCTCAAGTTCACGTCGCTTCAATGCTTCTTTGTTCATCTCTGGAGTAAAGAAGTAAAAATCATTACGACCGGCTTCTTTAGCCTTGTACATAGCACTGTCTGCGTTGCGAATTAGCAACTCGGGCTTTTCGCCATCATTCGGGAATAACGTAATACCGACACTGGCGGAAATAAACGCCTCATGCTCGCCCAGATAATAAGGTTCCGACAATTCTAATAAAATCTTCTTCACGACTTGTTGTGCGGCTTGTGAGGTTTGGACATCCAACAAAATCACGGCAAACTCATCACCGCCTAAACGCGCTGCTGTATCCCCTGCTCTTAAACAGTCTTGTAATCGATGCGCGGCTTGCTTAAGCAAATCATCACCGGCTAAATGGCCCAAAGTATCATTCACATGTTTGAAACGATCTAGATCGATAAAGAGTAACGCGCTGCTGATTTGCGAACGATGAGCACGAGTTGCTGATTGAGCTAACCGGTCAGAAAACAAGCTTCTATTAGGTAAGCCCGTCAGCGTGTCAAAGTTGGCCTGCTGAATAATGCACTCTTCATCCTTTTTACGCCGTGTCATATCGCTAAAGAGAGAGACATACCCCTCTAAAACGCCGAACTCGTCAAGCATGGTAGAAATCGTCAACCATTGAGGATAGGTCTCTCCGCTTTGGCGTCGGTTCCAAATCTCTCCTTCCCATACACCTTTGCTTTCCAAGGCGCTGTACATATCTTGATAAAATTCATGCCCGTGGTATCCGGAGCTAAATATAGAAGGATTTTTGCCGATAACTTTAGAAGCCTCATAACCCGTAATACGTGAGAATGAGCGGTTGACCATTTGGATGCTGTTCTGTGTATCACTCACCATAATAGCTTCAGCAGCGGTTTCGAAAACCGCACTGGCAAGACGCAGGCGTTTCTCATCACGTTTGCGCTGAGTAACCTCCTCTTTAATTGCGATATAGTGGGTAATATTGCCTCGCTGATCGGTAATAGAGCTGATTTGGGCACGCTCCCAGTAGAGCGAGCCATTTTTCGTTTTATTATGAAACTCTCCAGACCAAACACCGCCCGTCGAGAGCACCTGCCACATAGCATCGTAATCTTCATCACTAGTTTCGCCGGATTTAAGAATACGAGGGTTTTTACCTAAGACGTCGGCTAATTGATACCCCGTCGTTTTCTCAAAACGCTCATTCACATACTCAATATCACCCAAGCTATTAGTAATAACGACAATGGCAGGGCTTTGCTCAATAACGCGGGACAAGAGGCGGATTCTATCCTCGGCCTGACGCTTAATACTTACATCGCTGAGAATGCTGATGATATGGGCGTTACCAGAAATTTCACTCCAAACAGGGAAAACGGTCGCCTCAACAGGCAATAATTTCCCTTTAGCGTTATGCACAGCAAATTCACCTTGCCAAGTGCTACGCTTCTCTAAAGAGATACTCATTGCCTGATAAACGCTAATATCAGGCAAACCGTTTCGTTTCCCACCTGGACTTCTACCAATAACATCTTTCGCACTCAACCCAAAAACCTTGGTATAAGCAGGGTTGATGTAGTTAAACACATAATTTTTATCCGCTATTAGTACTGGAATCGGCGACTGATCAATAGCCGCAGAAAGCAAACGAATTTTTTCCTGCATCACAGAAGAACGGAGGTAGGCATAAATCAAGGCGGTGCCTGCTAACACGACAACAAGTGCGGCCAGCAAAAGCGCAGTGATAAGATAAAAACTCGAACTCATCCAAACTTTAAACGTACTGAAAGTATCTAACCTAACCACCACTGCAAGAGGGTATTTTTCAAGTAAACGTATGGCCAAAAAATCATCGAAATGAAGCCATTTAATATTTTTAAGAGAGCTCCACTCATCGCCACCGGTCACGAGTAATTCATGGACTAATGCATCGATTTTCGGTTGAT
>DAIRSP010000103.1:0-9504 GCA_036804365.1 Neptunomonas sp.
CTGCTGCGATATGTGCATCACGATCGGACACTGCTTTGAACAGCCCTTCAATCGTATCAGGTATAATTAACTCAACAGAGACGTTAATGTAGTCTGCATAGGCTTGAATCAATTCATACTCAAAACCGGCTGGGTCCCCTTTATCAATAAAATAGGCAGTTGGCGTGTTACGGGTTGCAGCACGTAATACCCCGTTAGATTTGATGATGTCGAGCTGGGTAGAGGGGTTGTAGCTGACGAGAACAGGGGTGCTGACGACGACTAGCACCGCTAAAATATGAAAAAGGTCTGTTCTGCGTCGTAAATTAAATAACATAAGGTAGTTTTCTGGTACTCAAGTGATAGTTTCGGGTAAAATAGCCGCTTAATTTTCCTTTCTGTTTTGGCTCATTTAAGAGGCTTGATATCACATGCTAGTTCTGCGTGGAGCACCTGCTCTTTCTGCCTTCCGTCACGATAAACTATTAGCTGCTTTGCAGAGCGAAGTATCCGCTGTAAAGGCTGTTTATGGTGAGTTCTACCACTTTGCCGATATATCGGAACCGCTGACTGAGGATGAGCAAGCCGTTTTATCTCGTATCCTTAAATATGGACCAAAAGCAGACGTTAGAGAACCGAGTGGTTTGTTGCAATTGGTTGTTCCACGTCCCGGTACCATATCTCCTTGGTCGAGCAAGGCTACCGATATTGCCAGAAATTGTGGATTAAGCAAAATTAAACGTATCGAACGAGGCATCGCTTACTTCGTAGATACGACTAAAGAATTATCAGACGCAGAAAAGAAAGCTGTTACCGCTGTACTGCACGACCGTATGGTTGAGCGTGTTTTAACCAGCATCGAGTCAGCCGCAGCACTTTTTGAGCACACTCAACCTAAACCTTTGCAAACAGTTGATATCCTTCAAGGTGGTCGTGAGGCGTTAGTCGCTGCAAACAGCTCGCTCGGACTGGCATTGGCTGAAGATGAAATTGATTACTTGGTACAAAGTTTCCAGGACTTAGGTCGTAATCCATCTGATGTTGAATTGATGATGTTTGCTCAAGCCAACTCAGAACACTGCCGCCATAAGATCTTCAATGCGTCGTGGGATATTGATGGCGAAGCGCAAGAAAAATCACTGTTTGCCATGATTCGTAACACCAATGAATTGGGCGGCGAAAACGTTCTTTCTGCTTATAAAGACAATGCTGCCGTGATCGTAGGTAGCAAAGCGGGTCGATTCTTCCCGAACCCTGAAACTGCTGAGTATTCTGCAAATCAGGAAGATATCCATATTTTGATCAAGGTAGAAACCCATAACCACCCTACGGCTATAGCGCCTCATCCAGGTGCGGCGACGGGTTCAGGTGGTGAGATTCGTGATGAAGGTGCGACGGGTAAAGGTGGTAAGCCAAAAGCCGGTTTAACAGGCTTTACCGTATCTGACCTTAAAATTCCGGGCTTTGTTCAGCCATGGGAATCTCAATATGGTAAGCCTGATCGTATTGTATCTGCATTAGATATTATGCTGGAAGGTCCTATCGGTGGTGCTGCATTCAACAACGAGTTTGGTCGTCCAAACCTAACCGGTTACTTCCGTACGTTTGAGCAAAAGGTAAACGGAGCTGCTGGTGAAGAGGTACGTGGTTATCACAAGCCGATCATGATTGCTGGTGGTATGGGTAACATTCGTGGCGAGCATGTTGAAAAGGGCGAAATTAACGTTGGCGCTAAATTAATCTGCTTAGGCGGACCAGCAATGTTAATCGGTCTTGGCGGTGGTGCTGCTTCATCTATGTCTTCAGGTACCTCATCAGAAAATTTAGATTTTGCCTCTGTACAGCGCGATAACCCAGAATTAGAGCGTCGTTGCCAAGAAGTAATTGACCGCTGTTGGCAACAAGGGGATAAAAACCCAATCGCCTTTATTCATGATGTGGGTGCGGGTGGTTTATCCAACGCTTTCCCTGAGCTTGTTAAAGACGGTGGTTGTGGCGGTAATTTTGAGCTACGTAACGTCAATAATGATGAGCCAGGTATGTCGCCACTAGAGATCTGGTGTAACGAAGCTCAAGAGCGTTATGTTTTAGCGGTTAAGCCAGAAGATTTACAACGTTTTGAAGCATTGTGCGCGCGCGAGCGTTGCCCTTACGCGATTGTCGGTGAGGCGACAGCTGAGCATCATTTAACTTTGGGCGATAAGCACTTCGACAATAAGCCTGTTGATCTGCCGATGAGTGTCTTGTTTGGTAAACCACCAAAAATGCACCGTTCTGTTTCTCGTATCGGTTATGAAGTGGAAGATTTCTCTGCTGAAGATATCGATTTGGCTGATGCAGTAGAGCGTGTACTTAAGTTCCCAGCGGTTGCATCTAAATCATTTTTGATCACTATAGGTGATCGCTCTATTACCGGACAAGTTGCCCGTGACCAAATGGTCGGCCCATGGCAAGTACCGGTTGCAGATTGTGCAGTAACCACCGCCGCTTATGATACCTATGCAGGTGAAGCCATGGCGATGGGTGAGCGTACCCCATTAGCGCTAGTGGATGCCGCTGCGTCTGGTCGTATGGCGATTGGTGAAGTCTTAACCAATATTGCCTCAGCGCCAATTGCCAATATTGCCGATATCAAGCTATCTGCAAACTGGATGTGTGCAGCCGGTCACCCGGGTGAAGATGAAAAGCTTTACGACACGGTAAAAGCTGTAGGGATGGAGTTGTGTCCTGAACTAGGGATCACCATTCCAGTGGGTAAAGATTCCATGTCGATGCGTACCGTCTGGAAAGATGGTGAAGAAGACAAGTCTGTTACTGCGCCAATGTCGTTAATTATCTCTGGTTTTGCTCCGGTTACAGATGCGCGTAAAGTATTGACTCCGCAGCTGCGTACCGACCAAGGCGAAACAGACCTGATTTTATTGGATTTGGGTAACGGTAAAAACCGAATCGGTCTATCCGCTCTGGCTCAGGTTTACAATAAAGTTGGCCGAACTGTTCCTGATGTCGATGATGCTGAACAGTTATCAGCATTCTTTGCTGCGATACAAGAACTCAATGCTCAAGGCTTATTGTTGGCGTACCATGACCGTGCAGATGGCGGCTTATTGGCGACCGTAGCGGAAATGTCGTTTGCGGGTCATGTTGGGGTAGATATTAATCTCGATATGATGGCTGCTGATCAGTCTGAATGTGTGGCAGCACTCTTTAATGAAGAACTCGGTGCCGTGGTACAAATTAAGCGTGAGTATACTGAGCAGGTCTTAACGGAACTGAATGCAGCTGGCCTAGGTGATATCGCCATGGTTATCGGTTCAACGAATTTTGACGATGAACTGCGTATCCACTTCGATGAAGAGGAGATCTACAGTGCGCAGCGTGTACAATTGCAGCGCTGGTGGTCAGAAACCTCTTATCGTATACAGGCACTGCGCGATAACTCAGCCTGTGCGGATCAAGAGTTTGAGCGTTTGCTAGATAAAGAAGATCCAGGTATTCAAGTATCTCTATCTTATGATGTTAACGAAGATGTTGCCGCTGAACTAATCGCTTCAGGGGTTCGTCCTCGCGTAGCTATTTTGCGTGAGCAGGGTGTGAACGGTCAGATCGAGATGGCGGCGGCGTTTGATCGCGCAGGCTTTACCGCTGTTGATGTTCACATGAGTGACATCCTTGAAGGTCGCGTTACGCTAGATGCATTCAGAGGTTTAGTGGCCTGCGGTGGTTTCTCCTACGGTGACGTATTAGGAGCAGGTGAAGGTTGGGCGAAATCGATCCTGTTCAACGCGCGCGCGCGCGAGCAGTTCAGTGCATTCTTTGAACGTAAAGATACATTCGCTTTAGGTGTCTGTAACGGCTGTCAGATGTTATCTAACTTACATGAGTTGATTCCAGGTGCTGAATTGTGGCCACACTTTGTTCGCAATATGTCTGAGCAGTTCGAAGCCCGTGTAGCAACGGTTGAAGTGCAAAAGAGCAGCTCAATTTTCCTTCAGGGAATGGAAGGTTCACGTATGCCAATCGCTATCGCTCATGGCGAAGGTCATGCAGAGTTTGCCTCAGCTGAACAGTTAGCGGCGATTAAAGCATCAGGCACGGTGGCATTGCAGTATGTGGATAACTACGGTGAAGTCACAGAACAGTATCCGCTTAATCCGAATGGTTCACCTGAAGGTATTACAGGTTTAACTACACCGGATGGCCGTGTCACTATCATGATGCCACATCCTGAACGTGTATTCCGTGCGGTGCAAAACTCTTGGGCTCCGGAAGAGTGGAGTGAAGATGGTGCTTGGATGCGCATGTTCCGTAATGCGCGTGTTTGGGTAGGTTAAGAGACTCCGTACCAAAAACATAAAGGCAGCCTAGGCTGCCTTTTTTAATGCTTATGAAAAGAGTGCTTAAGGTCGAACGTAAATATAACCTTTTTGCTGAAGGTCGACGATGGTCGGTAGACCCGCTTGCACCACATCGGACTCCTCTACATCATAAAGATCCTTTGCCGTAATCTTATAGCCATCCAGAGTATTGCCACAAATGATAAACTGAACATCGCGTAATCTTAGCGAGTCTAACGTGATCTGTTTGGCTTGATCGTGCACGGCATCCATAAAGTATTCAATGGCCTTGCCATGAACAACCACTTTAATATCGATGTGTCCTTCACCTAAAGCCTGTAGATGATTCGATATATTGGTCATGGTTTCAGCGATGCGGCTTTCGTCATTATAGTTCATGTGATAAACGACCTTCTGGTCTTCGTAGTGCTGTGCCGCTAAAGAAAAGCTGCTGAATATGAATAAAAACAAACAGAGCGTATTACGAATAAAAGTCATAGATCACCCAGATAAAATTTAAGTGAAAAAAAAGGCTGACATTATGTCAGCCTTTTTTGTGAATCACTGATTAGTTTTTACCAGAGATCTGAACATCTACACGACGGTCAGCACGTAGGCAGCTGATTAAAGCAGCACCGCGGCCAGAACACTGTGCGATTGGCATAGTTTCACCAACGTGTTCAAGAGTCATTTTGCTACCATCTACACCAGCAGCTGTAAGAGCAGAAGCAACTGCTTCTACACGGCGCTTAGATAGAGCTTCGTTGTATGCGTTAGTACCGATAGGGTCAGCGTGACCAACCATGCGGATTGCATTCACTTCAGACAAGCCTTTAACGTAGTTAGCGATATCAGAAACGCTGTCTACTACAGAGCTATCGAAGTCAAAAAATACAGCGAATTTTTTCTCAGCAGCAACTACTGGAGCTGGAGCTGGCGCTGGCGCTGGAGCTTCAGCCATTTTTTGGTAGCCGTCGCAACCTTCTACAGTCGCATTATCTTTAGTCCAGAAACCTGTGTGCCAGCATTCACCGAAACCTGTGCGCCATACAGTGTCGCCAGAATCAGTAACGTAGCCGCTGTTTACTGGATGTGCCAGAGCAGCTGCTGACATACTCATTGCTAAAGCGAAACCTGCAGTCATAGCGAGCTTTTTCATAATTGTATCCTTGCGATTTTAGGTTGTTGCAATCTAAATATTGGATGAATGTAACTGATTTATCATGAATATAAGATAAACGTAGCGCACTCACTGCCTATTTTTCTAACATTTTACTGTGTGTCCCGCAACTATGGAACAGTTAATCAACTCTTTTTTGAACTTTTTACTAGTTTTATGGTAGTACTTTTTTATAAGGTTTCACAGTTACCTTTTGGTAAACGCCTGCTGCTATATAAGGATCGGCATCTGCCCAGCTTTTAGCCTCGTCCAGTGAGTTGAATTCAGCGATAACCAAGCTTCCAGTAAAACCTGCTTCACCTGGATCTTCACTATCAATTGCAGGGTGTGGTCCTGCAATTAATAAACGCCCCGCATCTTTTAAAGCAATTAATCGGGCAAGATGCTCTGGTCGAGCGGCTAATCGCTCTTTTAGTGTGCCAGGTTTATCTTCAGCAATGATTGCGTAAAACATTTAGCTACTCCTCCTCATTACTTTTTATGAATTTTGACATATAGAGTCCTTGAATGATGATGAAGATCACCGTCAAACCCAGCATGCCGAAAAGTTTAAAATCTACCCAGATCTCTTCTGAAAAGTTATAGGCGACAACTAAGTTGATGGCACCCATAAAAAAGAAAAAGCCAACCCAAGCGAAATTAAGCGTACCCCAGACCGCTTTAGGTAGTTCAATATTAGCGGACATCATGCGTTCTATTATTGTCTTGTTACCAATAAATTGGCTCGCTAAAAAGGCAATACCGAATAGCCAGTTTACAACAGTAGGTTTCCACTGGATAAAGGTTTTATCCTGAAACGCAACGGTAGCGCCACCCATAACGACAACCAGAAATAGTGTGATAAGTTGCATCTTCTCGACTCGGTGCTCTTTAAGCCAAGTATAAAGAATTTGCAAAATAGTAGCGGGAATGAGCACAGCGGTCGCAGTAATAATGTCACCGGTATATTTGTATACCCCGAAAAAAATAATTATCGGGAAAAAGTCCAGAAGTAGCTTCATAGTTGTATAGTATATTTACCTTTTAGAGGCCTTTGATTATATAGGGCATCAGACTTCATATAAACCCGGATTTCATATGCTTATTAATACCCATGATTTTCATACACATTCCAATGCTTCAGATGGCACGCTTGCTCCGCTTGCATTGATTGAGAGGGCATTAGAAGCAGGTGTAGAGCGTTTAGCTATTACCGATCATGACACTATTATGGGATATCGAAAAGTAAAGGACGTGTGTTTTCCTGAAAATTTTCGGTTAATTCCGGGTGTTGAGCTGACCTGTTTAAATGGTAAGCAGATGGTGCATATCGTGGGTTTGAATTTTGATCCCGAAAATGAAGCACTATTAGCCCATTTAAATAGTCTTCAAGCATTAAGAATGGATCGAGCAGAACAGATAGCTGCGCGTCTTAAGAAGCAGGGCTTGCCAGATCTTCTTGAAGATGCATTAAAGTTAGCCGATGGCCAAGTCGGTCGTCCGCATTTTGCACAGGCGATGGTCACAAGGCTTAGTGGTTGATGTTCAGCAGGCGTTTAAAAAATATTTAGGCGCGGGTAAAACTGGTGATGTGAAAGCTGAGTGGCCATCGATGTCACGAGTCATTGAGCTGATTAATAACGCCGGTGGTATCAGTGTGTTGGCGCACCCTACAAAATATAATCTGACATTAAACAAAATCCGCTATTTAGTGGCGAGTTTTGCAGAGGCAGGTGGGCAGGCGATGGAGATTAGTTACCCTGCGGTCACATCTGATCAGCAGCGCTCATTATCTTTTCTTATTCAAAAACATCAGCTCTTAACCTCCGCGGGCAGTGATTTTCATGACCCAGCTCAGCATTGGACTGATGTTGGTCGTTATCCCGAAATTCCCTTTGATTTGCCCAGTGTTAAGCAGATAATAGACATGCGCATTAATTAATAAGCAGAGGTTTATTGTGAGTCAGTTCTTTCAGATCCACCCAGAAAATCCGCAAAAAAGGCTGATTCAACAGGCGGTCGATATTATTAAAAAAGGTGGGGTTATTGTTTATCCTACCGATTGTGCCTATGCGTTAGGTTGTTGTTTAGGTGATAAATCAGCGTTAGATAAAATAAAGAGAATTAGAAAGTTAGATGACAAACATAACTTTACCCTAGTTTGTCGAGATCTAAGTGAAATAGGTGTTTACGCAAAAGTAGATAATCAAATGTATCGCTTGCTGAAAGCCTACACTCCAGGCGCTTATACCTTTATATTGAAGGCAACCACCGAAGTGCCACGACGTTTGCTGCACCCTAAGCGAAGGGCAATAGGGCTGCGAATCCCCGATAATAAGATTGTTCAAGCGCTTTTGGCTGAACTGGGTGAGCCTATTATGAGTACCTCGCTTATTCTTCCTAACGAAACCGACCCATTAACGGATCCTTATGAAATCCGAGATTTATTGCAGCATGAGTTGGATTTAGTTATCGATGGCGGTTATTGTGGAACTGAAGCGACATCAGTCATTAACTTAATAGAAGATCACCCAGAAGTTATAAGAGTCGGCGCAGGAGATGTTTCTCCATTTGAATAATTTTTTAGAATATTTAAGTTAATAAATGCTGACTGTCTTGAAATAAAGTTTTTTTGGGTGATAATTGCCTTTATAGTTAAATAATTTGTTGGGTTGAATAATGACTGATATCGTAAAAGTATTAACGCGTAAAAACTCTCTGCGTAAGCAGTGTCAGGATTTATCAGTATCGGACATTGAAAAAATTATCGCAGATCTATCAGATATTTTGTTAGATAAGCAAGCTGAAGAAAAGGCGCGCATGGAAGCAGATCGCGAGAAAAGCGAGAAAATCGAAATTATTCGTAAAACTATGCAGGAAGCTGGGATCGATTTCGATGATCTAAAAGACTTGGTTGCAGCAGCGCCAAAGAAAAAAGTTGAATCGAAATACCGTGTAACGGACGATGAAGGCAATGTGCATGAATGGTCTGGTCGTGGTCGCACACCTGTAGTGTTTCAGCAGTACTTCGATAAACATGGTGTAGATAAAGAGGCTTGTCTAATTAAATAAATGTAAATGATATATAATGAAGCTCTCCAGTTTCGCTGGGGAGCTTTTTTTATGGTATTTAGTTGAATATTGAATTTATAAAGTAGGAAGCGTCACATGTCTGATGAAAAGTTACAAAAAGTGTTGGCGCGCTCTGGATATGGCTCACGTCGTGAGATGGAGCGCTGGATAGATGAAGGCAGGGTTTCCCTAAATGGACATCGTGCTAAGTTGGGAGATCGAGCTGGGCGTAATGATCAGGTGGGTATAGATGGTCATCCTGCTACGATAGTCTCTGAAGCGGAAAGCCCTCGTCGAGTTTTGATATATAACAAGCCGATTGGTGAAATTTCTACACGCCAAGATCCTGAAGGGCGACCAACGGTATACGATCATCTGCCACCTTTAAAGCAGGGGCGTTGGATTGCAATTGGTCGATTAGATATTAATACCAGCGGATTGTTAGTGTTTACAACGGATGGTGAATTAGCCAATTTAATGATGCATCCGTCGGCTAATATTGATCGTGAATATGCAGTGCGCGTTTTGGGTGATGTCACTGAAGAAACGCTTGAGAAATTGAAAGAGGGCGTACTGCTTGAAGATGGTATGGCCAAGTTCACCGATGTTCAGTTCTTTGATGGTGATGGCGCGAACAAGTGGTATCACTGTGTGGTTATGGAGGGTCGTAACCGCGAAGTGCGTCGTTTGTGGGAGTCTCAAGGATTAAAAGTAAGCCGCTTAAAGCGCGTGCGTTATGGTTCTATCTTCCTCCCAAGCGATGTGAAAATTGGTACATGGAAAGAGCTGACCTCTAAAGAGATCAAGGATCTATCCAATATGATGGGGCTTGATCAGAAAAAGCCGCTACGTATGAAACCTGCTGAAAAAGATAAGTACGAGCGCCGTTATAAGCGCCAACAAATTCGCCAAACAGTTGGGCCAAAGCATCGTAAAGATTCTTAAAATCGAAGCCAT
>DAIRSP010000104.1:0-9492 GCA_036804365.1 Neptunomonas sp.
CTGTGGATCAGTACATCGCTGCCAGACACTGGAGAGAAATATCAGCGTCTGGTTATCGCACAGGATACTGGGGGCGCTATTAACGGCCCGGTGAGAGCCGATATGTTCTTCGGACGAGGTGATAGAGCAGAGCTATTAGCAGGTGAAATGAAGCAAAAAGGCAGTATTTTTGCTTTAATTCCCAAAAAAGAGCGCAAAGATAGCGCAGATATTAACTGCCAATAAAAAACCAAAAGGAGCAATCAAATTGCTCCTTTTTTGTGCATAATCACATCTAATAGACGACTATAGACACTCAACAGCTACGGCAGTCGCTTCGCCACCACCGATGCAAAGTGATGCTACACCCTTAGTTTTTCCTGCACACTTTAATGCATGTAGCAAAGTGACTAAAATCCTTGAACCGCTCGAACCGATTGGATGACCTAATGCACAGGCACCACCGTTTACATTGACTTTAGACGCGTCTAAGTTGAGTTCAGAAATCGCTAGCATTGCCACGACAGCGAACGCTTCATTGATCTCATACAAATCAACATCATCTTTTGTCCAACCTGCTTTGTTTAGCACTTTCTCGATTGCGCCAATCGGTGCAATCGTAAACTCTGCTGGCAACTGTGCATGAGTCGAATGAGCCACTATGCGTGCAAGCGGTTTCAAACCACGCTTCACAGCATCAGACTCCTTCATAAGTACGAGTGCAGAACCACCATCCGATATTGAACTTGAGTTCGCTGCGGTAATGGTTCCATCCTTTTTGAAAGCCGGCTTTAAACCACGAATTTTATCAATACGTGCGTTACCTGGCTGCTCATCAAAATCGACCAATAACTCACCTTGGCGCGTTTTTACGGATACAGGTGCAATCTCTTCTACAAAAGCGCCGCTTTCAATCGCTTTGAGTGCTTTCTCTAAAGAACTGATCGCAAAATCATCCATCGCTTCTCGCGTCACTTGATAATCATCCGCACTCTTTTGCGCGTAAGAGCCCATCAAACCGCCTTCGTAAGCATCTTCTAGCCCATCAAAGAACATATGATCAATAACCTGACCATGCCCCATCCGCATGCCTGAACGCGCCTTAGGTAACAGATAAGGAGCTTGGCTCATATTTTCCATGCCGCCAGCCACCATGATATCAACCTGGCCTGCCATAATTTGATCATGCGCCAACATAACGGCCTTCATACCAGAGCCGCACATTTTATTTATCGTCGTCGCACCTGCTGCATCAGGAATACCTGCCGCTCTTGCAGCCTGCCTAGCCGGCGCTTGACCCAAACCGGCCGGAAGAACACAGCCCATAATCACTTCATCGATATCCGCCGAAGAGATACCCGCCTTTTGAATTGCAGAACGAATCGCTGTCGCGCAAAGCTCAGGGGCGCGCACATCACTCAACGCTCCCATCATTCCGCCCATTGGAGTCCTAGCTGCACTTACGATCACAACTGCATCAGAATTCATAAAAGCTCCATATTACGTAAACGTTAACTTAGTACTGTAAAAATAGCCTGCTTGTGCAGGCTATCAAGTGTCTAGCCGAAATTTTTCTTCACTAGCTTTTGAATCTCACCAACGATACCGCTGCGGAATGAGAGCACACAGACAATAAAGATCAGTCCCATAATAATATGAATATAGTTGCCTAGCTCACCACCTGACAGGAAGTTTTGGATGCTAACAACAGTAGCGGCACCTACTAGAGGACCAAAAATGGTACCCATACCGCCCAACAATGTCATTAACACCACCTCGCCAGACATATGCCAATGTACATCCGTTAGTGACGCCAATTGGAATACTAAAGTTTTAGTAGAGCCAGCAAGACCAGACAATGCTGCTGAGATCACAAAGGCTGCCCATTTATAATCATTAACGTTATAGCCTAATGAGGTTGCACGCGCTTCATTTTCACGAATTGCTTTTAACACCTGACCAAACGGTGAATGGATAGTACGATTGATGATCCAGAAACCTGCTAGGAAAATAGCCAGTACAAAGTAGTACATATTCAGGTTATCGCTTAGATCGATCACACCGAATAGCTCACCACGTGAAATACCTTGGATACCATCCTCACCACCAGTGAATGGAGCTTGCAGATAGACGAAGAACATCAACTGCGCCAGCGCCAACGTCACCATCGCAAAATAGATACCTTCACGCTTAACTGACAGCTTCCCGTAGATAGCGCCAAGCACACCCGCAGCAACAGTACCTGCTAAAATCCCGATTTCCGGTGTAACACCGGTGTTCATCATAAGGTAACCCGTGATGTAACCACCGGTTCCCAAGAACACAGCATGACCGAAAGACAACAGTCCAACGAATCCAAGCAACAAGTTGAAAGCACTAGCAAAAAGCGCAAAGCAGAGTACTTTCATTAGAAACACAGGATAGAGTACAAAGGGAGCTACAAAAGAAGCGCCCAGTAATACCATTGAGAATTTTGACATTTTCATCATTTGTACCCCTTAAGCCTCTTTACCAAACAAACCCGCAGGCTTAATCAACAATACGATAACCATGACTAAGAAAATGACCGTCGTTGATGCTTCAGGATAAAAATACTTTGTTAGACCCTCAACGATACCCATCCCTAAACCTGTAAGGATGGCGCCACCGATTGAGCCCATTCCACCAATAACTACAATGGCGAATACAACAATCAAGACGTTAGAACCCATTTCTGGTGAAACGGAATAGACTGGAGCAGCCATCACACCAGCAAAACCTGCCAAGGCAACACCAAATCCGAACGTCAGAGTGACCATAAGAGGAACATTAATCCCAAACGCCTGCATCAACGCTGGGTTTTCAGTGCCCGCACGGAGATAAGCTCCTAATTTAGTTTTTTCGATCATCCACCAGGTACCGACACAAACCAAAAGAGACGCTACAATAATCCAAGCACGATAGTTAGGCAGATACACTTTGTACCGCCGTTAAGCTCTTCAGGAATAGCATAAGGTAAACCTGATGAACCAAATAGATGGGTAAATAAACCCTGAAGTACTAATGCCACACCGAATGTTAACAATAGAGAGTAAAGATGATCTTCATTGGCTATAGGTCGTATAAGGAAACGCTCCATCAGTATCCCTATCGCTCCGATAACCAGAGGAACAATGACTAAGGCCGCCCAATAGTTGATACCTAAATATTGAAGTGCCAAGTAAGCAGCAAACGCTCCGAGCATATACATAGCGCCCTGAGCAAAGTTAATGATTTTTAAAAGACCAAAGATGATCGCCAAACCTAGACTCAGCAACGCATAAAATGATCCATTGATTAAACCAACCAACAACTGACCAAACAGGCCAAACAAGTTGATTCCTAAGAACGTAGCCATATCTCTACCCCAAAATTCGACCTGACAATTGCAAAAACACAGGAACGAAAGGCCCCACTCGTACACTAGAGACTAGCGTACGAGACAAGAGTAATCTCTTGTGGGCTATTTATTATTATTTAAAGTCACACTCAGGTAGTGCAGGACCGTATGCCGCTTCACCCGGAATCACTTTCTCGATAATGAAGATATCATCTGCTGTTTTACGCTCTGCAGCTTTAGTGATACGTACTTGATACATATCGTGCACCATACGTCCATCAGAGCGCAGTGTAGCGTTACGCGCGAAGAAATCGTTTGGCTTGTTAGCCTTCATTACCTTCATAACCGTATCAGAATCATCCGTACCGGCTTCTTTGATTGCGTTCAAGTAATGCATAGTGGCTGAGTAGGCACCCGCGTGTGGCATCGCAGGAATAGTGCCATGACGCTCTTTGAAACGCTTGCTCCATGCACGTGTTTGATCATCCATATCCCAGTAGAAACCTGTGGTTGTCTTCATTCCGCCTGCGATAGCTGGATCAAGCGCCATTGCGTTAGGTGTAAACACCAACAAGCCAGCAACATCCATCATCTCAGTCAAACCAAATTCAGCCGCTGTCTTCAATGAGTTTACAAAGTCAGCACCGGCATTCGCCAATCCAACTACGTCTGCACCGGCTGCTTGCGCTTGAAGAATGTATGAAGAGAAGTCAGTTGTACCCAGTGGCGCACGTACAGCACCTACAACTTCGCCACCCTCTTCTTTGATTACTTTGCTCGCTACACCTTCCAATGCATGACCAAACGCATAGTCAGCCGTGATAAAGAACCATTTTTTCTTACCAGACTGAACCATTGGCTTAACAGTACCATTCGCCAATGCCACAACGTTATACGTCCAGTGAGCATTATAAGGAGAGCACTGTTTAGTTGTGAACGCATTGCTCGCAGACGCTGCAATTAACGCGATTTTTTTATTGTCAGTTGTTACCTGAGTAACAGCACCCGTTACACTTGATGCCACTAAACCTGTCACCACATCTACCTGCTCGCTTTCAATCCATTTACGGACAATAGCTGAACCGACATCGGGCTTGTTTTGATCGTCAGCCGAAACGATTTCAACAGGTTTGCCTAAAACCGTGCCACCAAAATCTTCTATTGCCATTTGCACAGCAGTCACACAACCTTGACCACAGATATCAGCGTAAACACCACCCATATCAGCTAACACACCAATTTTCACTTTATCATCTGAAATGCCAGCAGCACTTGCAGTCGAAGATAAAGCAACAGCCATTGCTGCTGATAAAAGGGTTTTATTGATTGACTTCATTGTTACTCTCCTGGTTGAGCATTTTTATTTTTATAGCTTCGAACTGAATGCCTGAAATCAGACACCCAAATAGGTATTGAGTAGTTCGGTTTTAGCCGCCAACTCATGTGCATGCACCTCTTCAACAATATGCCCGTGTTCCATAACATAGTGTCGATCAGCTATCGGTGCTGCAAAACGGAAGTTCTGCTCCACTAACAAAATTGTTAGGCCGCGCTCTTTTAATTTCATAAGCACTTCGCCTAGCTTTTGTACGATAACAGGTGCCAGCCCTTCCGTAATTTCATCTAACAATAGAATGTTTGCACCGGTACGCAAAATACGTGCAAGCGCCAACATCTGTTGTTCCCCACCCGACAAGCGCGTGCCTTGACTAAAACGACGTTCATATAAGTTAGGGAACATTTCATAAATCTCTTCCACACTCACACCGTCAGATCTGACCGCAGGTGGCAGCATTAAATTTTCTTCTACATTCAAGCTTGAAAATATGCCTCGCTCTTCAGGACAAAAACCCATCCCTAAATGCGCAATTTTGTGCGCCGGCATATTCATCGTTTCATTACCATTAATGACAATTGAGCCGGTTCTTCGCCCAACCATGTTCATAATAGCTTTGAGGGTAGTGGATCGGCCGGCACCATTGCGCCCTAGCAATGTGACAAGCTCACCTTGCATGACTTTCATATCGATACCATGCAAAATATGGGACTCACCATAAAATGCATGCAAATCATTGATACGGATTTTCTCTCCTGTTGAACTCATGCCCCTACCTCTTCATCCACAGCCACACCTAAGTAAGCCTCTTTTACACGCGGATCCGCAGACACAGTTTCATAATTGCCTTCAGTTAAAACGGCTCCTCGCTGCAATACAGTAATTTGATCCGCAAGTTTAGATACGACATGAAGGTTATGTTCAACCATCAAAATGGTTCGATCCTTAGATACACGTTTAATTAGATCAGCCACCACATTCACATCTTCATGCCCCATCCCCTGAGTTGGCTCATCTAGCAGCATCAACTCTGGCTCCAAGGCCAATGTGGTTGCAATTTCCAATGCTCTTTTACGACCATAGGAAAGATCGACTGTTTTAGCATCTGCAAAATCAGCCAATCCAACAGAATCTAATAATTCGATAGCGCGATCGTTTAATTTGTCTAAGACACGATCAGATTTCCAAAAATGGAAGCTATTGCCCTCTTTTCTCTGCAAGGCAACTCGGACATTTTCCAACACACTTAGATGCGGGAATACGGCAGAAATCTGGAATGAGCGCACTACGCCACGCCGAGCGATAGCCGCAGATTTCATATCTGTAATATCGTTACCGTTATAGAGAATCTTTCCAGAAGTAGGTGTAAGAAACTTAGTTAACAGGTTGAAAACAGTAGTTTTTCCGGCGCCATTAGGTCCAATAAGAGCATGGATATGCCCTCGTTGAATCTTCAGACTCACATTATCAACTGCTGTAAACCCCTTGAATTCTTTTATCAGGTTCTGGGTCTCCAGAACATAATCTGCACTCATGCCACATAAGCCTCTTTTGTTATTATTTTGCAGTTTTATCTGCATGGCTTTGTTTACCTTTTCGTAAACCGCAGATAGAAATTAGCAATTTCCCTTACATAAAGCCAAGTACTACTTTAGTATCAACTGATCAAAAATAGATCAATTTCAAAACACAATATCTATATTTATCAACAACTTAATTTAAAATGTAATATTTATGATACAATCAAATTAGACCTTTGACATGCTTTACGTTTACGTAAACTTCCGTTAAATTTAATTCAAACAAACTAAGTGAATAGTCATGGACAAAAAAGCGACTTACTCCATCAGTGAACTGGCCAGCGAATTCGACGTAACCACACGCAGTATTCGCTTCTATGAAGATCAAGGCCTTCTCTCTCCTCGCAGACGAGGCCAAACACGCATCTATAGCCGACAAGATCGAGTGCGCTTGAAATTAATCCTGCGCGGTAAGCGTTTGGGCTTTTCACTAGCAGAAACTAAAGAGCTGTTTGACCTATGGGATGAAACACTCTCAGGTAGCGAAAAGCAGCTCAAACTATTACTCGATAAGATTAACCAAAGAAAAATGGCGCTAGAGCAACAGCTCAACGATATCGCCATGGTGCAACTAGAACTTGAAAGTGCCGAAACTCGCTGTACTGAAGCCTTACAAGAACTCGCTAACAAAAAACAACAAAAAGCATCGGCCTCAAGCAACCCATAAACGCTGAAGCTCGATTAAATATAGCAAAGGTGTCACAAATGATTTCACAATACACAGAATTAAACTTCGGTCTCGGCGAAACAATTGACATGCTGAGAGAGCAGATCAACAGCTTTGCTGCGCAGGAAATCGCACCTCGCGCTGAACAAATTGATCACGACAATGAGTTCCCGATGGACTTATGGCGCAAATTTGGCGACATGGGTTTATTGGGCATCACAGTTGCCGAAGAATACGGTGGCGTTGGCATGGGCTACCTAGCTCACATCATCGCGATGGAAGAGATCAGCCGCGCATCCGCTTCTGTTGGATTATCATATGGCGCCCATTCCAACCTGTGCGTTAACCAAATTCACCGCAACGGTACCGAAGAGCAAAAGCATAAATACCTACCAAAGCTCATTAGCGGTGAACATATTGGCGCCCTAGCGATGTCAGAACCTAATGCGGGTTCAGACGTTGTTTCAATGAAATTACACGCTCGCGATAATGGCGATCATTATCTATTAAACGGTAACAAAATGTGGATCACTAACGGTCCAGATGCCCATACCTATGTTATTTACGCGAAAACAGACATCCAAGCAGGCCCTCGTGGCATCACGGCATTCATCGTTGAGCGTGATTTCCCAGGTTTTAGCCGCCATCAGAAACTCGACAAGCTGGGTATGCGCGGCTCAAATACCTGTGAACTTGTTTTCCAAGACTGCCCTGTTCCTAAAGAGAATATTTTAGGCGAGCTTAACGGCGGCGTTAAAGTATTGATGAGCGGTTTGGACTACGAGCGTCTCGTACTTTCAGGCGGCCCATTGGGCATCATGCAAGCTGCTATGGATATCTGCGTACCTTATATCCGTGACCGTCAGCAGTTCGGCCAACCTATCGGTGCGTTCGAATTAGTCCAAGGTAAGATTGCTGACATGTACACCCTGATGAACGCGTCAAAATCTTATGTTTATATGAACGGTATGGCAGCTGAGCGCGGCCAAATCTCTCGTAAAGATGCAGCAGGTTGTATTCTTTATTCTGCTGAAATGGCGACCAAAGTTGCTTTAGATGCTATCCAGCTGCTAGGCGGTAACGGTTACATTAACGAATTCCCTACAGGCCGACTATTACGCGATGCCAAACTATATGAGATTGGTGCTGGCACGTCTGAAATTCGACGCATGTTGATCGGACGCGAACTGCATCTCAACAAGTAAATCTAGCTGCTTGATTCCCCAAAATAAAAAAACGCGTCATGAGCCCTCTCATGACGCTTGAGGACCGGATATGTCAATCATCCAATCCAAAGTAAACCCTCGTGCAGAAGACTTTTTAACTCGTCAGGAGTTGATGAATGCCGCTGTTGAAGATCTTCGCAACAAAGTAGAACAGATTGAGCAAGGTGGCGGCCCTTCCTATCAGGAGCGACACACCTCACGTGGCAAGCTATTACCACGCGACAGAATTAACGCACTTATCGATCCAGGTTCTGCATTTTTAGAGCTATCACAGATGGCGGCTTATAAAGTCTATGACGACGTTATTCCTGCAGCAGGTATCATCACTGGGATCGGACGCGTTTCAGGTCTTGAGTGCATGATCATTGCCAACGATGCGACAGTGAAAGGTGGTACTTACTACCCTCTTACCGTTAAAAAGCATCTGCGTGCACAAGAGATCGCCGAGCAGAACCACCTTCCTTGCATCTATTTAGTAGACTCTGGCGGAGCCAACCTGCCGCAACAAGACGACGTATTCCCTGATCGCGATCATTTCGGACGCATCTTCTTTAACCAAGCGCGGATGTCATCCAAAGGGATTCCTCAAATAGCGGTAGTCATGGGTTTATGTACAGCCGGTGGTGCTTACGTTCCTGCTATGGCAGATGAATCCATTATCGTTCGCAACCAAGGTACGATTTTCTTAGCTGGTCCTCCGCTGGTAAAAGCCGCAACAGGCGAAGTCGTCAGCGCAGAAGATCTTGGTGGGGCGGACGTTCACTGTAAAGTATCGGGCGTGGCTGATCATTATGCAGAAAATGATCAACATGCATTACAAATTGCGCGTACCTGTGTCGCTAATTTGAACCGCAACAAAAAAATCAATCTCGATCTTAAACCATCGGTTGAACCCCTCTACCCTGCTGAAGAGCTTTACGGGATTGTAGGCACCGACCTGAAGAAACCCTTTGATGTACGTGAAGTGATTGCACGTATTGTCGATGGTTCTAACTTTGATGAATTCAAAAAGAATTACGGCACTACATTAGTGACCGGATTTGCGCATATTTACGGCTATCCTGTGGGCATCGTTGCGAACAACGGTATTTTGTTTAGTGAGTCTGCACAAAAAGGTGCGCACTTCATCGAACTTTGCTGTCAGCGCAAAATCCCTCTTCTGTTTTTGCAAAACATCACTGGCTTCATGGTGGGAAAAAAATATGAAGCAGAAGGCATCGCAAAACATGGCGCTAAACTGGTAACCGCGGTTGCCTGTGCAGAAGTGCCTAAGTTAACCGTGTTGATTGGCGGCTCTTTTGGTGCCGGTAACTACGGTATGTGCGGTCGCGCATACAGCCCTAACT
>DAIRSP010000105.1:0-9471 GCA_036804365.1 Neptunomonas sp.
AGTCGCGTTAAATATATCGGGTGCTAACTCCAGTAATACAGAGCGATTAGCAACACCAACAGCCATCAATAAACAGGCGTAGCCGAGCACTTTATCGGAAGGATTGCTGTGTTTTTTGGTCTTTAAAAACAGATAGCCAATGATGCAGAAAGCCAGTGGCACAAAGAGGGCGCTCACATGTAAGGCAGCAATAAAATGACCGATATAGGTAAAATAGCCAAGCGCCGCGCAATTGACGCCAAAAATGGCGGAGATGAGTTTAACCGGTACGGGGTGTTCACAACGTTTAAAGCTAAAGACGACTAAGCCCCAAATGAAGGCCGAAGAGAGTATGGCGGAGATTATTTTCCAGAAGGTGTTCAGCTCAAAAACGTACAGAAACCAACTCAAGAAGTTTGCTGCAAAGGCAATAATAAAAAAGCGGATGGATTTCTGCTTCCCAATGGGATCTTGGATACGGCTACCAGAAAAAGCTAATACAAGGTTAATTAGCGCGACAGTAAAAAAATAAGCTTGCTCCGTTGTCATGAATCATCCTTGGTCGCTGAGCGCTTGAGTCGGCTGATTATATATTAACCATTCAGAAATCAAAACAATCCATCTACCGCTTGGGCAGGCAAGTAGAACATCCAATTTTGCACTTAATACGTAAACCTATCTGTGTATCAAAAAACAAAGTGGTTTTTATATCGACTCTGTAGGTTAAGCCGCATGCCTAAACAATATACTGTATTGCTTCTTATCTTTTTTCCTTTGCTTGTCCATGCACAGGTGCTGCCTAACAATTGGAAGTTAATCGGCCAAGCTGAACTGAATGTCTTATGGTTTGATATTTATCAGGCGCAGTTGCTTTCTTCGACAGGTCAATATCAGGGAGATAGTCAGCCATTATTGTTAAAGCTTAATTATCAGCGTGATATTAGTAAGGAAGAGTTGTTGCGAGTAACACGTAAAGAGATCGAAAAGTTTGCCAGCAAAGAAAAAGCCGATATATGGATCAATAACTTAGATAAAATTTGGTTGGATATTAAAGAGGGCGATGAGTTGTCCTTCTGGATTGACAATGCAGGCGTAGGGCACTTCTTTTTTAAAGATAGATGGATTGGCTCGATTGCAGAACCAGAGTTTAGCCAGGCTTTTATTCAAATATGGCTATCTGATAGAAGCAGTTATCCTAAATTAGCTAAACAACTTAAAGGAGAGTAAGTGTGAAGCGTTCAATTAAAGTAGCACTACTGTCGATGTTACCTTTCTTATCTGCCTGCGCGGTCAGCATTGATGATTATGCCCAAACGCAACCTAAACTAGACCTTAGCCAGTTTTTCAATGGTCACTTGGAAGCTTACGGGATCGTGCAGGATTATAAAGGAAAGGTCACACGACGCTTCACCGCAGATATTTTAGGGCAATGGCGTGATGGCAAAGGCGTACTTGATGAACAGTTCATTTTTGCAGATGGAGAGTTACAGCATCGCTGTTGGCGGTTGGAAAAGGATGGGGATCAGTATCGTGGAACCGCGGGTGATGTCGTCGGCACTGCACAAGGGCGGGTAGCGGGAAATGCGCTCAATTGGCAATACGTATTGTCGGTACCTATAAAAGAGAAAAACTGGAATATTAGTCTTAATGATTGGATGTATTTAGTGGATGAAAACAATTTGATCAATCGCGCATCGATGACGAAATTAGGTATCGATGTAGGTGAAATCACCTTGTACATACGCAAAGTATCTGAGCAGGCTCATCGAACATTAACGGATAAATGCAGTTTATAACGATTAGAAAAAAACCGTTAATGTCTAAATCAAAATGCTAGTATAGCGGTCATTCAGGATAGTTTAGGTGTTGTATGGATACGATGGTTCACCTTATATCAGCAGTTTGGGCGCTTTTTTTTGGAGCGATACAAGTAATGCTGCCGAAAGGAACGCGATGTCACAAAGCGATTGGCTGGTCTTGGATGCTAGCCATGGTTGTCACTTCTATCTCATCGTTTGGTATTACTGGGTTTATCGATTGGTTTTATGGGTATGGGCCTATCCATCTTCTTTCTATCTGGGTGCTGGTGTGTGTCTTTATATCGGTCTATTCCGCTAAAAAAGGCAATATCAGTTTTCATCGCTCCTTCGCTGTAGGTGCTTATATTGGGACCATCATCGCAGGGGTTGGCGCTGCCTTGATGCCGGGTAGAATTGTGCATACCTTCATTTTTAGGTGAGGTAAAGTGGGTTGCTTCACCTCTTCATACACTATAAAAGCAAAAGTTACTGGCCCAGTGCTATATAGTGATTTATCCCTTCGATTTTATCTTCAGGGTGGTGGTTAACATACAGAACTGCTGTTTCTGATCCGGCACAGATCTTCTCGATCAATGCCAAAACCAACTGACGGTTCATGTCATCCAGACCTAAGCAGGGCTCATCCAAAATCAGTAGTGGCGGATGTTTTACCATTGCGCGTGCAATTAACAGCATCCGTTGATCACCATAGGAAAGCTTATTAAATGGTTGGTCGGCTCGCTCTTTCATGCCGAGTAAGGCTAACCACTGATCAGCAATCTGTTTTTGCTTATCCGTGCTTTTACTGTACAAACCGATACTGTCATAAAATCCAGAAATAATAACGTTGCGTAAGCTAGTACTAACGCGATACTCCCACTGCAACGCGGTCGATACATAGCCAATAAACTGTTTAATCTGCCAGATACTTTCGCCATTACCACGCTGGAAGCCAAACACAAAAATGTCGTTGACGTAACACTGCGGGTGGTCACCTGTGATTAACGAGAGAAGGCAAGTTTTACCGCTACCGTTAGGGCCGCTGAGCTGCCAGTGCTGGTTAGGCTCAATTGTCCAGTTAAGCTTGTCGATAATCGTTGTATCGCCATATTTAATACTGATGTCGGTTAAGCGAACTAAAGGTTGGCTTGGATCTAGCGGCGGCAGCGCGGTATCAGGATCCGCAGGGGGTACTGAAAGATCTGTCGTTTTTAAATGTAAGAGTTGATAAAGCTCGTTATACGCCGTTTCATCGCTGCGTTTTACTTGGTTGAGCAATTGGCCGCGCTCGACGTAAGCGATATCGGTAATAAAGTCGGGCATCTCATCAAAGCGGTTGAGTACTAGCACCATCGGCACGGTTTCGATTAACGTGGCTAGGTGTGCTTGAAGCATGGCCAGTGTGTTTGCATCCAAACCATCAAAAGGCTCATCAAGGATGAGTAACTCTGGGTTGCAGGTGAGGGCGCGAATCAGCATCACTTTTCGTGATTCACCGGTTGAGAGTTTTCTGAATGCACGATCGAGTAGTTTGGTCATGCCAAATTGTTCAACAAGTTGCTCTGCAAGGGCCTTGTCTTTTGCTTGATCAAAGATCATCTCATGAACCGGTGTTCCCTCTGAAATGACGTCAAGAATATCTGCGTCATCCTTACGCAGCTCGGCTGCGATCAACTCCGCTTGTGCTTCAAATGAAACCACACCGACGGTTTTCGGTAAGCCGGTGACACTGCCAGATTCTATATCACCAATCCCTGCTAGCACGGCTGCTAAAGCAGATTTACCTGCGCCGTTAGCGCCTGTTATTAACCAGTGCTGATCGGGAGTAATCTGCCAATTGATGTTAGTTAGCTGAAAACGATCATCAAAGTTAACGTTAAGATCTTGTAAGCAGAGGGTGGAGGCCATAACGATAGATATCCGGTAGTGATTCAGTTTCAAAAAAAAGGCCGAGATAAATATCTCAGCCTTTTCTTTCCCTTTTCAGTCTAGAAAAAGACTAGAAGGAGAGGTCTTAAACGATTTTCTTCATGTCAGCCATGTGACCACGAAGAACCGCACCAATCGCTTCAACTGGGTGGCTGCGAAGTGCTTTGTTAACTTCGATCAGACGAGCGTTATCAACGCCAGTGTCATCTAACTCTAGGCCTTTACCGATAACATCAGTTTTGATGCCTTTCATGAAGTCTGCTAGCAATGGTACGCAAGCGTGGTTGTAAAGGTAGCAACCGTATTCTGCAGTATCAGAGATAGTTGCATTCATTTCGTACAACTTCTTACGTGCAATCGTGTTAGCGATCAGCGGAGTTTCGTGTAGAGACTCGTAGTAAGCAGATTCAGCAATGATGCCAGCCGCTGTCATGGTTTCGAATGCTAGTTCAACACCCGCTTTAACCATAGCAACCATCAAAATACCGTTGTCGAAGTATTCTTGTTCAGAAATTTCTACATCGCCTGCTGGCGTTTTTTCAAACGCAGTTTCAGCAGTTTCTGCACGCCATTTCAGCAGGTTAACATCATCATTTGCCCAGTCTTCCATCATAGTGCGAGAGAAAGTACCGTCGATGATGTCATCTTGGTGCTTGTTGTATAGCGGACGCATGATCTGCTTCAGCTCTTCAGCTAGGTCGAATGCTTTAATCTTAGCTGGGTTAGAAAGACGGTCTAGCATGTTTGTTACGCCGCCGTATTTCAGTGCTTCAGTGATTGTTTCCCAACCGTACTGAATCAGTTTTGACGCATAGCCAGCATCGATACCTTCTTCAATCATTTTGTTGAAGCACAGGATAGAACCGGTTTGTAGCATACCGCAAAGAATTGTCTGCTCACCCATCAGGTCAGACTTAACTTCTGCGATGAAAGAAGACATCAGAACGCCTGCTTTGTGTCCGCCTGTACCTACAGCGTATGCTTTAGCCAGAGCCAAACCTTCGCCTTGTGGGTCGTTATCTTCGTGTACAGCGATCAGCGTTGGTACACCGAAACCACGCACGTATTCAGCACGTACTTCAGAACCTGGGCACTTAGGAGCAACCATGATAACGGTTAAGTCTTCACGGATTTTCATGCCTTCTTCAACGATGTTGAAACCGTGAGAGTAAGATAGGCACGCGCCTTTTTTCATTAACGGCATGATTTCAGTCACAACAGGCGTGTGCTGCTTATCAGGTGTCAGGTTAAGTACAACGTCTGCTGTTGGGATTAGCTCTTCGTAAGTACCTACTTTGAAGCCGTTTTCAGTCGCGTTTTTCCAAGACTGGCGCTTTTCAGCAATGGCTGCTGCACGTAGCGTGTAAGATACATCCAAGCCACTGTCGCGTAGGTTCAAACCTTGGTTAAGACCTTGAGCGCCACAACCGATGATGACCATTTTTTTGCCTTTCAGAGCAGCAACGCCGTCGCTGAACTCATCCATAGACATAAAGCGGCATTTAGCCAGTTGCTCTAACTGCTCACGCAGGTGCAGTGTATTGAAGTAATTATTAGCCATGTGAAAATATCCGTAAAAGTTAGGATTAATCGTTGATCGAAAACAGAAAAGTGCGTTTTCGATGTCAGTGGCGCTACTTTATAGCATGATGATCTTTTCGTAAATTGATATATATGCAACGTAACGTCCCATCTTTTGCAAATATCGGCTATGATCTCTTATATGAACATACGAACGTTAAAACATTTTTTAGCGCTGGCGGATTCGCTGCACTTTGGGCGCGCCAGTGAAGAGTGCAATATCAGCATCTCTGCGCTTTCTCGTAATATCCGTCAACTTGAGGATGAGTTAGGTGTTTTGCTCTTTACTCGGGATAACCGTACGGTCGCATTAACCTCCGAAGGTAAAAAGTTTCAGCAATACGCCCGAGACGCCAGTCGGCAGTGGAGCTTGATTCGTCATGAGTTGACGGATAACAGTGATCGCTTAACCGGTGAAATCAGTTTGTATTGCTCCGTAACGGCCAGTTACAGCTTTCTCTTTGAGCTATTGAACCGTTTCCGTATCGAGCATCCCGGTATTGAGCTGAAGCTGCATACGGGTGATCCCGAGCATGCGATTGGTCGTATTTTGGACGGCAAAGAGGATATAACTATTGCGGCAAGACCCACGACTTTACCGCGTGGGCTCGTGTTTAAACCTATCACTGTGTCGCCGTTATTGTTTATTGCGCCCTTAGAGCAGCGAGATCAACATGTGCCGAGTAAAGCACCGCGCACCGGAGAGGAGTGGTCCAAAGTGCCGATGATCTTATCTGAAGGGGGAATTTCACGGACACGCGTTGATGCGTGGTTTCGACAAATGGATGCATCACCCAATATCTATGCGCAAGTCGCGGGTAACGAAGCGATTGTCAGTATGGTGAGTTTAGGCTTTGGTGTCGGAGTGGTACCAAAAATTGTATTAGATAACAGCCCATTGGTAGATCGCGTAAAGGTACTGGATGTTAAGCCGGAGCTAGAGCCATATGATATCGGCTTATTCACTTTAAAAAAGAGTTTAAAGAGCCCGATGGTTGAGGCTTTTTGGGGATTGGTCGCATCTGATGAATAGCAATAGCTCTATCTAATTATTTATTCTTTTATCCATCGGCATTATAATCAAATTATAATGAATGCAGTGAAGGAATGTGTGATGGAAAGCAAAACGGCTCGGTTTACAGTGCTGATGGATCCTCGAAAGAAAAAAGCGTTTGAGAATCTCTGTGCTTCCCAAGACATCACACCCTCTCAAGTGGTTCGTCAGCTAATCCGCCAGTATCTAGAACAACATGATGCCGCTTTTGAAGATGAGTTGGTTAATAGCCCTCAGGTAAAAAAGTAGTTGTATCTGGTGTGTTTTGTCGGTCCGTAACCGACTTTAAAGCATCTTCAAAAACCGGAAAGTTATTCTCTTCGCCAACCAAACTAATAACACCCGCTTTGAGTAATTTGCGTTTAACGCGGGGATTAGCACCCGACAGCATGACCCGAACACCGCGTTTCTGAAAATCACTGATTACACTCTCGAGTGTTTGTAGGCCCGTAATATCAATAAATGGCACCCATTTTAAACGGATGATCAGATTTTTAGGATCCGCTTGTGTGGTTGAAAGCGCTCTTTCAAAATTCTCAACGGCACCAAAGAAAAAGGGGCCTTCAATAGCAAAAACGGCTAGATCGGCAGGTAAGCTCTGCCAACCTCTATGTGCGAACTCATCCGAAAACTCTTGCTCCGTTGCTTGTTTCACTTCGACACTGGATGCCATGCGTTTTAGAAAGTGGAGGGTGGCCAAAATAACGCCAATATTTACAGCGACAACCAGATCAGCGAAAACTGTTAATAGAAAAGTAATCATCAAAATGGCGACATCGGCTCGCGGTGCTCGACGCGCCATCTTAATAAAGTGTTTAACTTCGCTCATATTCCATGCAACAACAAATAGAATGGCCGCTAAGGAGGCCAGAGGAATATGAATGGCCAGTGGAGCAAGAATGAGTAGAATCACAATTAATGTGATTGAATGTACGATGCCAGCCAGAGGGCTATTGCCACCATTTTTAATGTTAGTGGCCGTTCTTGCGATGGCGCCTGTTGCCGCGAAGCCGCCAAAGAGAGGCGCGACCATATTGGCTAACCCCTGCCCCATGAGTTCTTGATTCGAGTTGTGGCGTGTTCCTGCCATGCTGTCAGCGACGACCGCTGACAGCAATGATTCGATCGCGCCAAGCATAGCAATAGTAAATGCAGGCGCGATCAATTCGATAACGCGATCCCAACTTAAATTTAACCAAGTAAACTGTGGCAACCCTTGTGGAATACCGCCAAACGCAGTACCGATAGTACGAATCTCGTCAAACTGAAAGAAATACTGAGCGGTTGTTGCCGCGACTAGCGCGACTAATGGCCCCGGAATACGCTTAAGAGTGGGGATGTTTTTACTGTACAGCACTAACCCGAGAGACAGGCAGGCCAGCAGCGTCGTTGGCCAATGCAGTTGCGGGAAAGAGTGCAAAAGCAGCAAAAGTTTGGCATGAAAGTGTTGAGCATTAACCTCTGGTAATCCAAAAAACTCTCGCCATTGCCCAATCCAAATAATGACACCGATACCCGCTGTAAAGCCTACAATGACGGGGTCGGGTATAAACTTAATGACCGATCCCATTTTAGCGAGGCCAAGACAGAGTAGCATTAGCCCTGCCATTAAGGTGGCGATCTGTAACCCTTCGATACCATATTCAGCTGTAATTCCCGAGAGAACAACGATAAAGGCTCCGGTTGGGCCAGCGATTTGTAGTCGGCTGCCACCAAAGAGTGAAACAAAAAGGCCGGCGATAATCGCTGTGTAAATACCTTGTTCAGGTTTGGCACCAGAGGCTATTGCAAATGCCATAGCTAAGGGAAGGGCAACAACACCCACAATAACGCCGGCAATCAGGTTGTTAAGCCAGTGTTGTGGTTTTAATAATCCTGCGCGATAAGCTTCCTGAATTGCGATCATTTCTCCGCCCTGCGTCTGGAAGGTGTATGATAATTATATTATCATTGCATTATAATATTTCTCAATCTAGACCTTGGTCTTTGGATTGGTTTTTATCAACACTACTAACATGCACGAGAGCCCTGCCATGAGTAATAGCCTACCACCTTGCCCAAAATGTGAATCCGAATACGTTTATGAAGATGGCGAGCTTTTAATTTGTCCAGAATGTGCGCATGAATGGTCACCGAATGCTGTTGTCGTTGATGAAGATGTTCTGATTGTAAAGGACGCTAACGGAACTCAGTTGCAAGACGGGGACAACGTTACCTTAATTAAGGATCTTAAAGTTAAAGGTTCTTCGTCGGTGGCTAAAATTGGTACAAAAGTCAAAATTAACCGCTTGGTTGATGGTGACCATAACATCGATTGCAAAATTGATGGTATTGGCCCAATGATGTTGAAGTCAGAGTTTGTTAAAAAAGCCCAATAATTTTTAATACCGATCAAATCGATAGCGCTAGATCACGATATCTAGCGCTACTCCGCTATCTGCCTCGATTTATACAAATTCTAAGCTATGTTTAGTTAATGGAATTAATTTGCGAGGACAGGGCTGTGCTTACATCATTAGTCATGAATCGAGCTACGAAAATAGCTTGCCACTCTCTTACGTTTATTGGCACTGCTATTTTTTCTTTGATGATATCTTGTTTTGCTTATGCGGATGACAGGCCGGTCGTTTTAGCCGTTGCTGGCCCTATGGTAGGCACCAGTTTTTCGGTGGGTATTCAGTATCGTACTGGGGTGACTGCCGCTATCAACTCACTGCTACCCGATAGAATGTTGTTGGGCAGAAAAGTGGAAATAGAGTCTTACGATGACGGTTGCAACGCAAAAGTAGCATTAAGCCTCGCTCAAAATATTGTTCAAAACCCACCCGAGGTTGTTATAGGACACTCTTGTTCGTTTGCAACGATCGAAGCTGCACCCATTTATGCTGCTAATAGTATTTTGGAAATTGTACCGGCATCAACTAACCCCAAAGTAACTGAGATGGGTATTCGTACTATTTTTCGTATGATTGGTCGGGATGATATCCAAGGTGTCGTTGCAGCTGAACGACTGAGCCACCTTTATAAAGATAAAGCGATAGGTATTGTTTATTTTCCCGGTGCATATTCGACTGATTTGTCTAACATTGTTATAGAAGAGTTGGCTAAACGAGCTGTGGTGCCTAAGCT
>DAIRSP010000106.1:0-4364 GCA_036804365.1 Neptunomonas sp.
GTATATTAAGATGGGGCTTTTAGTGGGTGGTGCAGGACTAGAAGTGATTGAAAACGATACGGGTATGAAAGCGGTGTCAAAACTTGAGCTGGCAAAAAGTGTACTTGCAGCAAATAGCGTTATTTTTAGAGGAAATCATGAGGCTACAAGGAAAAGTTACTAACTGGAATGATGATAAAGGCTTCGGTTTTACTGTCGATAAGGGTGCCGCTGAGCGTGGCCGTTGGCGAACAAAAGAGAGTACGTTACACCTACTAGCTTTATTGGGTGGTTGGCCCGGTGCTTATTTTGCCCAAGTGAATTTGCGCCACAAGTCGAGTAAGTCTGAGTTTAAACAGGTGTTTTGGGCGACGGTGTTGTTGAATATCGGCGGTCTCTTTTGGCTGCATACCGAGACAGGTGCGGGTCTGCTTGAGAGTGTATTGCCTAGATTTTTGAATATATAACAAGGACTAACGGTGTGTGCCCATGGCAAGCACACCGTCTTAGAGTCGCCTAGTTTACAGTGCCCGTATTTTAGCAATCTCATCGCTTGGGATACTGAGCGACTCAAGAAATTTTTGATGTTCTTCTGGTTCTAGCTCTTCAAACTTTTGGTGCCATTTGATCATGTCTTCTTCAGTAAAGCCTGCAGCGACCATGATTTGAACCCAGCGTTCTTTATTTACCATTGTTTCCTCCAGTAGGTTTGGTTGTTGAAGCAACACAACAATGGCTTTTTGTTGTGCGCGTAAGTGTTGGATCTCTTTCTCTAGCTCATTAAAGTGATCTTTTAAAATCTGAGTTTGAGAGCGGCCTTTTTGCTCTAACAGGGTGCGGATGCTGGAAATCGATAAACCGTACGAACGGTAAGATGTAATTGCGGTTAAGCGTTCGATCTCTTTATCTCCATACCAGCGATACCCATTGTCTGTGCGATAGGCCGGCAGCAACAATGCTTCTTTTTCATAATACAAAAGGGTAGTTCGTGAAATACCGAATTGTTTAGCGAGCTGTGTTACTGTCAGCATAAAGGCTCCCTTGTTTGATCGAGTTTGTAGAATGAAGCCTCGACCTATAGACGGGTCAATGGTTAATTTTAGATGTTTAAACCCTACAATAAGCCTTAATTATATCTAGCTATGCAAAAGAGATCCGTATGAGCCAGAGCCAACTTGAAGTCTTGATCCGCTCGCGTATTCCTCTCATTGTTATTGAAACGCATGAGGAGAATCAGGCGGTTGCGATGATTGTGGCGATGCGGCCAATTTTACATCGGCCTATCTTCAAGTGGAGTTTAACCGAAGGGTTCGAGCGCATTGACCAGAAAATGGCACCACAAAAGCTGTTTGCTAAACCTACGGATGCGTTAGCGCATATTAAGTCGGTGAGTGTTCCGGGTGTCTATATTCTGGCGGATTTTCATCCCTTTATGGATGATCCCATGCATGTGCGTTTGTTAAAGGATGTCGCCTTGCGTGCTCTGGTTGGATGAGATCGAGAAGGGGATTGTCGCCGGTGATGATGACAGCGGCCCCGCTAAACGTATTTTAGGTACGCTGCTGACGTGGATGGCTGAGAAAAAAGCCCCCGTGTTTTTAGTGGCAACAGCCAACGATATAACAGCACTGCCTCCGGAGTTGGTGCGTAAAGGGCGTTTTGATGAGATTTTCTTTGTTGACCTGCCGAATGAAAAGATACGCTTTACGATCTTCGATATTCATCTCAAACGTCAAAAAGTTGATCCGCAAAGCTTTGATATTATGCAGCTGGTGGAGTGTAGCGAAGGTTTTGCGGGGGCGGAAATTGAGCAAGCGGTGATTTCGGCCTATGCGCAATCTACCGAGCTAAACCAAGATATTTTGCTCGATGCTCTGCACAAGACAAAGCCATTGTCTGTTGTGATGGATAGGCAGATTGAGGCGTTACGCCATTGGGCTGAGAGTCGAACAGTACCCTGTGATTGAGTATTGATCACTTGGCACTGTTCGGAGCAGTTTTATTCGTTCTCTTGTTGTAACTCTCTCTTAAGCTGCTCCATCACCCGAGAAGGTAAGCGCTTTAATGTGATCGTTTGGTTGGCTTCATCAAACTCAACATCACATCCTGAGCCTACAACACCAAACGATTTCTTAGAAAAGTCGAGTTGCCAGTTGTCGGCTTTGGTCTTGAGTTTAGTCATTGAATTCAGCGTATGCGTATGGGGCTGAAACTCATGGCTCACTTTGTAGTTTTCACTATTAGCAAATTTACTGAATTTTCCGATCAAGGATTCTGCTTGTTCAGCAGGTACATGTTGATCAAATATCTGTTCAACGTCCGGTAGGTTGGCTGTCGATTTCTCGGCACGTTGACGGCTCAGATAAGAAACCACATCTTCGACGACTTGTTCACGTTGTTCATACATACCGTTTTGGGTGCAGAAATCTTTAGCGGCTTTGATGAGGTCACCTGTCGATTTCTTTGACGGTGTAACATCAGTGCAGCCAAATGCATTGGAGAAGTAATGTGTAACATCACCTTTCTCTTTTGTACCCATAAAGCTGAGGTAGCTATCTTTGCCGCGGCTGTAGGAGGTGATATTGATCTTTGCTGCTTGATGCAGTTTGTCTAAGTCGACTTCGTTCACTTCGGTCGGCTTGAGTTGTTCGTTAAATGATATGGCCGAGCGGTTGCGAACCAGTGCAACGAGCAGGTATTCGAAACGCTCTTGTGCGTAATGAGCAAAAATAATATATCCGCCAACCGCATTATGTGCGGTCGGAGCATCCATGGCCGAAGCTAATTGAGAGATACCTAAGTCGGCGAGTTGTAAAAAGCTTTCTACACCTTGATCACCCGCAGCATAGCGCTCAAAGGCTTGGATAAACGGGTAGCTTTGAGGTGCTTCTTGGTTAAAAGAACCATGCGTTAGCGTGGAACGTCTTGCCAGTGCGTTGTTTAAAGATGAAACGATATCAAGCGCAAGTGACTGCTGAGTACTAACAATGCCGCCTCGGTCGCTAATAATGGTGGCTTTGTCTTCTTCTTTATGAAGTTCGCGAATGGCTAAATGTTTAAGTTCCACGGGAAAGTCTCAACAGGCAAAATGAAGGCATAATTTTAAGGGAATGCTTAACAGAAGTCAGGGATAACTTGCATAAGCTTCATGGCATAATAGACAGCGGCTGCAAAAGTTAAGCTGTAGTTAAACGATAAATAGCCATGATGCACGGACAATAAGCACAGGAGAGAGTGATGCGCTGGAAAAGTGGTCGACGTAGTTCAAATATTGAGGATATTCGTTCATCTTCGCCTTCCTCTTCCTATCGCGGCTCTGGTCGAAGTTATCGTATAGGTGGCGGTAAAAAGGGCGGAATCGGTATTGTAGTCGTTGCCGTCGTCTTTATCTTGTTAGGCGGCGATCCTAAAGTTGTTCTAAATATGCTGCTAGGTGGAGATGTTCTTTCACCTGCATCCACACAAACTGCACCACGTCCATCTAACTCGGCGCCAACGGATCAGTTAGCGGATTTTGTATCTGTTGTTTTAGCGGATACGGAAGATACTTGGGAGCCGATTTTTCAGCAGATGGGCAAAACGTATCAGAAACCAAAATTGGTTCTGTTTCGAGATTCAGTCAGCTCTGCCTGTGGTATGGCAGAGTCGGCCATGGGGCCGTTTTACTGCTCATCGGATCAGAAGGTCTACATCGACCTGAGTTTTTATCAAGAGTTGAAAGAAGCCTTCCAAGCGCCCGGAGACTTTGCTCAAGCGTATGTGATCGCGCATGAGGTAGGTCATCATGTTCAGCAGCAAATGGGGATTTTGCAGCAGGTGCATGCGCAAAAGCGTCAAGTCTCTAAGGTCGAAGCCAACGTCTTATCAGTTAAGTTAGAGTTACAGGCGGATTGTTTGTCTGGTATTTGGGCACATCATGCCAATGTTCAGCGCAATGTTATCGAACCCGGCGATATCGAAGAAGCGATGAATGCAGCGAGTAAAATTGGTGATGATGCTATTCAAAAGCGAATGCAGGGCAGGGTTGTTCCGGATTCATTTACCCATGGTACGTCAGCGCAGCGGATGAAATGGTTTAATCAGGGCTTTGAAAGTGGCAAAGTGAGTACCTGTAATACCTTTTAGTATTGATCTGGTTAAGGATTTTCGTGAATTTTAATAATCCTGCTGTACTCATATCAAGACAACCTCTATGCTGAAACAACCATATATCAATGTAAAGGAAGTAGAATAATGCCTTACACTCCTGAGCTTGTTGCAGAGTTGAATTTATTAAACCATTTCAATCTAGGTACAACACAAGAAGGTATCAAAATTCATAATAGCGCCTCTCCAGAAATGAGACAGGCCGCGATTCGTTTATTTGATAAAGGCTTAATCACACA
>DAIRSP010000106.1:4380-9338 GCA_036804365.1 Neptunomonas sp.
AACTGATTTAGGCCATGAAGCTGCTGAACACTCACAAAGCCTTATCTTTATCCTGACAACCCCTGTCGATGTGGATACGACTTCTTAAGTCCACGTATGGCGATTAAACCTACTATTTATAAAGTCGATTTGCAGCTGGTAGATATGAATAGAGATATCTATACCAGTTGCAAATTGACGCTTGCACAACATCCCTCGGAAACGCTTGAGCGTATGATGATTCGCTTAATGGTGTTCGGAATGAACTATCATGAGGACCTTCAGTTTTGTAAAGGGCTGGCGGCTAGCGACGAAGCGGATGTTTGGGAAGTCGGTCCTGATGGCCAGATTCACCAGTGGATCGAAGTGGGTCAGGTGTCTGCCGAGCGTATCCGTAAAGCAGTGAGCCGTTCACCGGCAGTGTCTTTGTATGCTTATGGCAAAGATGTCTCGATTTGGTGGGCTCGCTCACAAGATGCGTTTAAAGATCTACCCCGCGTGTCGGTTTGGCAATTTGATGGTATCGAGTCCGCAAAGCTAGCTGATATGGTGGATCGTACCATCACATTAACCATGACTATTTCAGGGCATGAAATTTATCTAAACAGGGATGATCAGCAACTGACCTTAAGCTTTAGTCAGTTATTGTAGATAAGTTACTTATACTTTTTGCTCTAGGTTGGGGCCGCTGACTAACAGTCTTAGTAGGTCACTTCTGCAGACAATGCCAACTACGCTGTGTTCTTTGTTTACAACGGGAACACAGCTCACTTTATGTTCCATAAAAATTAAAGCAATCTCGCGTACCAAGGTATCTTCGCTGACGGCAATAAGCGTGTCGCTAAGCAGGTTCTCAACAAAGCTATTAGAGTTAGGGCCACGACGTAAAATATCGCCACCAGTGATAACGCCGATGGGATTATTCGCACTGTTAACTATCACTAGGTGATCGATCCTCTCACTCGTCATTTTTTCCCAAGCGAAAGCTATTGTGTCAAACGCACCTGCGGTAATAACCGGTGAACTCATCACGTGAAGTGCAACGAGTTTTCTGCGATCTTGTAGCGAATCCGATTTTCGTCCAGTCTCTTCATATAGGCGTGAAGAAAAACCAGTTGACCGAGTAGGCGCGCTACTAGAACGGGATGGTTGCAATGTTTGTATCGTTCTTTGAAGATCAAGATTTTGGTTTTGCTGTTGCGTGCTGTTTTGATCAAGTGTAGCTGCAAAGGCCGCAGCTATGCCTTGCTTAGGAAATTGAGCACTAGAAGGGTTCTTAACAAGATTTCCATTATCATAAATCAGCAAAGCCATGCGTAACTCCGAACGATCAATATTAAAGTTATCGGCTAAAAACCAGAGACTTTAATACGAATAAAATGTTAGCTGCTCGATGATAAGAACAGTCATTCAATAATTCGGGCAAGATTAAGGGATTCAACCTTAACAGATTCAGAATTTGTCGTGTATTAGCGACTTAATCAATCCATTTAAGCACTAATGGTGGGGTGTCGACATTATATTAGAATATGCTAAAATATAAACGGATTTATTAGGAGCGACCCATGATCAAGTTTACCCGCCATCTTTTACTGAGCTGTATAATTCTCTCTGCGAACCAGATTTCAGCCGCTGAGTTAGACGTTGTTAATGCTGAACGACGGATGATGCCACTCGAGCGTCTTCTTGAAGGCAGTGTAGAGGCTATATCACAGACCACGGTATCAGCTGAAACGAGTGGACGTGTTGATAAGGTCTTGTTTGATATTGGTGACCAAGTGCCTGCGGGGACTGTGATTTTGACGATGGTTGGCATTGATCAAAAGGAAAGCCTAGTCCAGGCAGAGGCTATGTTAGCTGAAGCGCGAAGTCAGCGTCAGGCGGAGTCGTCACAGTATGAGCGGATTAAAGCTTTATACGAGAAAAAGTTAGTCTCTAAAGCCAATTATGATAATGCGTTAGCCAGCCTTAATAGTGCTAAGGCACGTGAGGCTAGTGCCGATGCGGCGATTAAACGTGCCAAACAGCAGTTGTCTTACACTGAAGTCAAGGCTGCTTATTCAGGTGTTGTCAGTGGGCGGCATGTTGAAGTTGGTGAAGCGGTACAACCTGGTACGCCATTGATGACAGGGTTCGATCCTGATCATCTGCGTGTCTATGTCGATCTTCCACAAAGTATTGCTCAACAGGTTAGAGACAACTCGGGCATCCGTATCCTAGTCAATGAAAGCGAGTCGATTAAACCGACTAAAATGAATTTTTTCCCGATTGCTGATGGTCAAACCGGTACGGTGCGTATGCGTTTAGAGTTACCCGAACTTGCAGCTGCTTATCCTGGGCAGCTAGTGAAGGTGGCAGTAGTTGTTGGCGAGCGCGCACGAATATTGGTGCCATTGAGTAGTGTGGTTTATCGCGCAGAAGTAGCCGGTGTGTATGTTGTTGATTCATTGGGACAGCCTCAGCTAAGACAGGTTCGCATAGGTAATCGCTTTGGTGAGCAGATGGAGGTTCTTTCCGGTGTTTCGGCGCAGGAGCGAGTTGCAATTGATCCAATCGCTGCGGGTATAGCAGCCACTGAGCGTCATATGCAGAAGGGAGAGTAGTCTATGCAAGGGTTAGGCTTTTCAGGTTCGATTGCTGATCGCTTTATGCGTTCCCAGCTTACGCCGCTCTTGGCGTTGGTTGGTTTGTTGCTCGGTGTTTTTGCAGCACTCGTCACGCCTCGTGAAGAGGAGCCGCAGATCAATGTAACCATGGCGAACCTTATCGTGCCATTTCCAGGGGCATCTGTTGAAGATGTGGAGATGTTGGCCGCAACGCCATTAGAACAAATCTTGAGTGAAATTAAGGATGTAGAGCATCTGTACTCGGTGTCTTCCCCCGGTGTCGCTGTCTTAACTGTTCAGTTTAAAGTCGGTGTAGCTCGTTCCGAGGCCTTGATAAGGCTATATGATGCTGTGTATTCAAATACCGATTGGCGACCTGCGAATTTAGGGATTGGGCCAATATTAGTGAAGCCGAAGGGGATTGATGATGTTCCTATCGTGGCTTTAACGTTACACACCGCTGATAAAACTCGGGGTGCCTACGAATTACGCCAGATAGCGCATGGTTTAGAAACAGAGCTGAAGCGTGTACCCGGAACACGCAATATTGAAACACTCGGTGGCCCAGAACAAACGGTTCGTGTTCAACTAGATCCTCAAAAACTTGCTGCTAGAAACTTATCAATTAATGAGTTAAAGCAAGCACTTGTACTCAGTAACATTGCTTCCCAAGCGGGCGCTGTGATTGCTGATAATCAGTATACACCTGCAACTGCAGGGACTTTCTTTGCTAACAAGGAGCAACTCGCTGAACTCGTTGTGGGCATGATTGATAACCATCCTGTTTACCTTGAGGATGTAGCAACAATCGAGCAGTACGCTGCAGAAAATACCCAATATGTTTGGTTTGCAGAAAAGGATAACCCTTTGCAGTCGCCTGCGGTTACCTTGACGATCAGCAAAAAACCGGGTGAAAACGCAGTTGATATTGCGAATGCAGTACTAAAGCGTGTTGAGCAGCTAAAAGGGCATTTTGTGCCTGAAGGCGTTGATGTGACGGTGACCCGTAACTACGGGGAAACGGCTAATGATAAGGCAAATAAACTGATTCAGAAGCTTATTTTCGCTACCTTATCGGTTATTGCATTGGTGCTTTTTGCACTGGGGCGTCGTGAAGCCATTGTGGTGGGGGCCGCTGTTGTTTTGACCTTGATGGTCACTCTGTTTGCCTCTTGGGCTTGGGGATTTACTCTAAATAGGGTGTCTCTATTCGCCTTGATCTTCTCGATTGGGATCTTGGTTGATGACGCGATTGTGGTGGTGGAGAATATTCATCGACACAGTGCTTTAAGCCAAAAGCCGTTAAAAGTGATTATTCCCGTCGCGGTTAATGAAGTAGGGGGGCCAACGATCTTAGCTACCCTGACTGTTATTGCGGCTTTGCTACCGATGGCCTTTGTAACGGGGCTGATGGGGCCGTACATGAGCCCGATTCCGATTAACGCATCGATGGGTATGATGTTGTCGTTAATCATTGCATTCACCTTTACCCCTTGGCTATCGTCTAAGCTGATCAAACGTCATGCTAATGAGCCTTCAACGGCTGAGGGTGAGCTGGTTCAAAAGAATAAGCTCTATCGTTTCTTTGATCGCCTAATGCGCCCTTTTCTGGGTGCACATAAACGCTTAAATCGTTACCTCTTGGGCTTTTCTTTAATCGGTATGATTGCGGGGGCCATCTTTTTAGCGGTTATTCAGCTCGTGGTGTTGAAGATGCTACCGTTTGATAACAAGAGTGAGTTTCAGGTGGTGGTGGATATGCCAGAGGGCACACCACTGGAGCAAACAAATCGTTTGTTAAGTGAGTTGGCTGATCAACTCTTGTTGGTGTCTGAAGTGACAAGCATCCAAGGTTATGCTGGCACAGCGGCACCGATTGGTTTTAATGGTCTTGTGCGCCAGTATTATCTACGTGCTCAGCCGCATCAGGGTGATTTGCAGGTGAATCTCGTCGATAAACATCACCGAGATCGGTCTAGCCATGAAATCGCTTTGGCGGTGAGAGATGGCTTGGTTAAGTTGGGCGAACCCTACAATGCCTCTGTTAAAGTCGTTGAGGTTCCACCCGGACCGCCGGTTATGTCACCAATCGTCGCTGAGGTGTATGGCCCTAATTACGCCGGTCAGATCGATCAAGCCCGTAGATTGGAAAAGCTGTTCCATTCAACTAAGGGTGTGTCTGATATCGACACGAGTATTGAATCTGATGCCAAACGGATTGTGTTTGAAGTCGATCGTGGTCGTGCCGCTAAGCTCGGGGTGAGTCAGGCGGATATTGCCGCGAGTATTTCCGCCGCGTTAGGTGGTGAAGATGTGACCTATATCCATACTGGGCATGCTAAGTATCCTATTCCAGTGAGGCTGGAACTCCCC
>DAIRSP010000107.1:0-9242 GCA_036804365.1 Neptunomonas sp.
CATTCAGCGCATTACAGGCTTATAAAATTCATGGGTTTATGGTACATATACAGCCTCTAATGAATAGCCGTGCAGCCAGGATAAAGGCTAGTACTGTATCGCTTCAGGAAAATGCACCATGACTGACAATCGCGTAGACAACCTTAATATAGAATCGCTATCCGTTTTAATAACGCCGGATGATCTGAAAAATAAATTACCGATCAGTGAATCAGCGGCTGATGCGGTGATGGAAGGCCGCCAAGTTATCCGTAATATCCTAGACCGCAAAGATCACCGTCTGTTTGTTGTGATCGGCCCCTGCTCTATTCACGATGTAGATGCCGCTATCGAGTATGGCAAACGTTTAAGCGCGCTGGCTGAAAAGGTTAAAGATACTATCTATATTGTTATGCGCGTTTATTTTGAAAAGCCTCGTACTACGGTGGGCTGGAAAGGCTTAATCAACGATCCACACCTGAACGACTCTTTTGATATCGAAGAAGGCTTACATATTGCTCGTAAGCTTTTGATTGACCTGTCAGAGATGGGGCTACCACTTGCCACTGAAGCACTCGACCCAATCTCTCCTCAATATATTCAAGACTTAATTTCTTGGTCGGCCATCGGTGCGCGTACCACTGAGTCACAAACACACCGAGAAATGTCGTCAGGCTTATCTTGTGCGGTCGGATTCAAGAACGGTACAGACGGCGGCCTAGCGGTTGCGACTAATGCGTTAAAGTCCGTCAGCCATCCACATAACTTCTTGGGTATCAGCTCCGAAGGTCAAGTCTCTATCATCCGTACAAAAGGCAATCAGTACGGTCACGTGGTATTGCGTGGTGGCGATGGTAAACCAAACTATGACTCCGTCAACGTTGCTCTGTGCGAGCAAGCACTTGAGAAGTCAGGTTTGCAGAAAAACATTATGGTGGATTGCAGCCATGCGAACTCCAATAAAGATCCAGCACTTCAGCCACTAGTTGCAGAAAACGTCGCTAACCAAATTTTGGAAGGCAACAAATCTATTGTCGGTTTAATGATCGAATCCAACCTTGAGTGGGGCAGCCAATCGATTCCAGAAAACCTTTGCGACCTAAAATATGGTGTATCAGTTACTGATGCTTGCATCGACTGGACTGCAACAGAAAAATGCTTGCTCGATATGCATAATAAGTTGAAAAACGTACTGCCTAATCGTTAGTCAACCGAAAGTAAAAAGCCCCATTAGCATGACTAACGGGGCTTTTTTGCAAATTAGCCTTTGCTTGCTACCAACGATTGGCTCGCCAGCTCTCTCGCTGCTCTTCATCTAAAAATGTCCAGCAAATAAAACGACTCACTTTTTGCCCTTGAGTCATGTTAATCACTTTCATCTGTTGCGCACCCACCTGCTTGATCAACTTCTCGATCGCGGGCAGATTTTCCTTTTTGGAAACTAAGGAAGTAAACCAATAAACCCGTTTATTAAACGCAACGCTCTGCTCAACCATATCGGATACAAACTTCAGCTCGCCACCTTCACACCACAACTCGGTACTTTGGCCACCAAAATTTAAAACCTTGTCAGTTTTGGTCGATTTTTTACCGGTGCGCGATTTTTCTAGGTTTTGCAGTTTACGGACACTACCTGCACTTGCCTCCTCTTCCGAAGCATGAAACGGCGGATTGCACAGCGTGAAATCAAACATCTCATCAGGCTTGACGACCCCAGCAAACAGGTTCTTCGCGTTAGACTGTAACCGTATATCGATCATCCCTTTTACCGCACGATTGGAGCTAGCGATCAGTTTCGCCATATCCACCGATACCGGATCAATATCTGAGCCTACAAAACTCCATCCATACTCTCGAACACCGATCAGCGGATAAACACAATTGGATCCTACACCTATATCTATCCCTTTAATCTTCTTGCCCGTAGGTATAACGCCACGTTGGGAAGAGGATAAAAGGTCTGCAATATAGTGAATATAATCTGCTCGACCTGGGATAGGAGGGCAAAGATAGTTATCAGGTAACTCCCAAAAGTCGATTGAGTAATCGTGCTTCAAGAGCGCTTTATTGAGCATTCGTACCGCGTCTGCTTGGGCAAAATCGATGGACTGATGACCATATTTGTTAACAGTCACAAAGCGAGCTAATTCGGGAAGGGACTCAATCAGCTGATCAAATGGGTACCCATTGATATGCTTATTACGCGGATGCAGGGCCTTAGTCGGCACCTTCTTCTGATTCATAGTTCGCTTTACACTCAATCCAACACGGGCTGATTAGTTACGGTTGGCAGAACGACGCTTATTACGTGCAACCTGATTATCCATAAAAACTTTTAACTCAGCTTCAGCCCATTGGGTTGCTTCTTCCTGAGTTGCAAAACCCTCTTGGACTTTAGAGGTCACTGTTGAACGTGATGTGACACGACGCAAAATACCCGCTGTCCAAGTATCGCCTTCTTGAATCACTTGAAAATCATATTTTTTACTTTGAGACATAGCCAAAATCCTAAAAATTACTGAATGACAGTTACGCCTTTTACCGATATGAGTAAGGGGTAACGTATTGCGCGCTATTTTCAGATAAATCGATTCAGATAGATAGTGTGATTAGTGAATTGAAGAGGTATTAATTCGCCAAGACTTTCGCCCACAAGTCTATATTGGCATAATAAGCACCTTGAGGAGCCTGATACAACTCTCTTGCTGATATGCATCCATCCCTTTCAGGCCAAACCCGCTATTAAATCTGGAATAAAACATTGCTTACCACTGCAAACATCACCATACAGTTTGGTGCAAAACCTCTATTTGAAAACATTTCTGTAAAATTTGGCGAAGGTAATCGCTACGGTCTTATTGGTGCCAATGGATGCGGCAAGTCAACCTTTATGAAAATTTTAGGTGGCGACTTAGAACCGTCTGCGGGGAATGTCTCTAAAGACCCAAATGAGCGCATTGGTAAGCTGAAACAAGATCAGTTCGCCTATGAGAAATACAGTGTTATCGACACTGTCATCATGGGTCATGAAGAACTCTGGAAAGTTAAGTCTGAAAGAGACACCATTTACGCGAACCCCAATATGAGTGAAGAAGATGGGATGCGTGCTGCTGAGCTTGAGTCTGAGTTCGCTGAGATGGACGGTTATACTGCCGAGTCACGCGCGGGTGAGTTACTGCTTGGCGTAGGCATCCCAACTGAACAGCATTACGGGCCTATGAGTGAAGTAGCACCGGGTTGGAAACTTCGCGTACTTCTAGCACAAGTACTGTTTTCTGAACCGGACATCATGCTACTGGATGAGCCAACCAACAACTTGGATATCAATACGATCCGCTGGTTGGAAAGTGTTCTGAATGAGCGCAACTGTACCATGATCATTATCTCGCATGACCGTCACTTCCTAAACAGCGTTTGTACACACATGGCCGATTTGGATTACGGTACTTTACGTTTATTCTCTGGTAACTATGATGAGTACATGATTGCGGCAACACAGGCACGCGAGCGACTCCTATCGGACAACGCGAAGAAAAAAGCACAAATTGCTGATTTAAAAGCATTTGTTAGCCGTTTCTCAGCTAACGCATCTAAATCAAAACAAGCAACATCACGCGCCAAACAGATAGATAAAATCCAGCTTGAAGAGGTTAAGCCCTCTAGCCGTCAAAACCCCTTTATCCGCTTTGAGCAGGATAAAAAACTGCATCGTTTAGCACTCGAAGTTGAAGGCTTGAGCAAAAGCTTTGATGCAGAACTCTTCTCCGGCTTTAACCTGATGGTTGAAGTGGGCGAGCGAGTAGCTATCATCGGCCCTAACGGTATCGGTAAAAGTACCCTGCTGAAATGTTTGGTGGGTGACCTAGAAGCCACTTCTGGCACAATCAAGTGGTCTGAAAACTCCGAGATTGGCTACTATGCCCAAGACCATGCAGCGGACTTCGAGGAAGATAAAACCCTCCTAGATTGGATGGGGCAATGGGGCAAGGAAGGTGATGACGAGCAGGTTATCCGCGGTACACTGGGTCGTCTGCTGTTCTCTCAAAAAGAGATCGACAAATCAGTAACTGTCATTTCTGGGGGCGAGCAAGGTCGCATGCTGTTTGGCAAAATGATGCTTCAGCGTCCTAATATTTTATTGATGGATGAGCCGACTAACCACTTAGACATGGAGTCGATCGAGTCGCTTAACTTAGCGTTAGACAACTACCCTGGCACCCTGATGTTTGTCAGCCATGACCGTGAGTTCGTATCCTCATTAGCCACACGGATCATTGAACTTACACCGACAGGCATTGTCGACTTCCACGGCACCTATGAAGATTATCTTCGTAGCCAAGGCGTTGAAAACTAATTCACTTATTGCTTTTTTGGAGAGTTGTCTCATGCTATCAACTATTACATCGATGCTAGCTTGCTTAAATAGATCCGCATATTTCTGGCTAGCCATGATTGTTGCTTGCATCGCAATGGAAGGGACAGCTCTCTACTATCAATATGTTTTAGACTATGGCCCTTGTGTGCTGTGCGTGCATATCCGTGCTTGGATATTTGCAATTTTAGTTTTATCCGTTTTTGGCCTGATTTTTAGAGACAACAAGGGCTCTATTACTCTGGTCAACCTTCTTTCAGTACTTGCTGCTGGTGGAATGACCGAGCGCGCCTACTTTACCCTAGGTGTTGAAAAAGGCTTCGTGGACGGAAGCTGCACACTGAACGCAAGTTTCCCAAGCTGGTTACCCTTAGACCAATGGATACCGAGTGTCTTTGAACCTTGGGAAGCCTGCGGTTATACCCCTGAGCTACTGCTTGACATTACGATGGCAGAAGCCTTAATGCTCATTTCATCACTTTGGCTACTGATACTTATCGGAATGTTGCTGAGTCGACTTATACCCCACCAGACTGAATAAAAAATACCTAAAGTTGCGTGATCATTTCTATTTATCATGCTTAGATAATCGCGCTTTTAAGGTAACAACAGTAAAAATGGATGTTTAACTAGGGATACCCAATGAAGTCGTCACCTACTATCTATGTCGTTGGTCAATTAGACACTGACGCCTTTACGGATTACTCACCCTCCCCCTTTAGCGGTTTTGATCAATTAAATGATCAGGACTCTGCACTGTTTTATATCCATTTAGGTGCAACTCAACAGGATGAGTTTCTCGAGTTTCTCCATCAACAGCCAAACGGCTGGCGCAATCTCATCTACACCTCATCTGAAAGTACCTTTTCTCAGGCATTATCAGATGGAAAATTGCCGCAAAACTGGTTAGATAAATGGCAAGCCCACGGCGCATTGCTCGAAAAGATTACTACAACACCGACCGACACTTTACTCGCTTGGTTATGGCTAAATAAAAAGCGGCGACTTTCACCTGTCTGTGACGGATCTAAACCTAGCCTATATTACTACCCGCTTATTCGTTCCTATTTTCAGGAAGAAAATGAGCCTTATGGCTACTTGAACATCGAATCCAAACAGGGGTATCTAGAACAACTCGATTCTGTCGATCGTATCAGACAGTGCCCTAGCTGCCACAGCGGTCACCAAAACTATATCGAAACCTGTCCGGCCTGCAACAGCACCGACATTAAAGAGTCGATTTCGCTGCATTGTTTCACTTGTGGTCACGTTGATGATCAAGGTACCTTCACTCGACAAGGGCGTCTAGAGTGTCCTAACTGTTTAACTCAGTTACGTCATATTGGTGTCGACTATGATAGACCTCTCGAATCATTCAGATGCCAAAGCTGTGATCATTACTTCGCTGAGTCGGTGACACGTGCGCGCTGCCTTTCCTGCAAAGCGCTGAATGAAACAAGTAAACTAATCAAGCGCGAGATCTATACCTATAAAGCCGGTGAACGCGTTCGTTCGCTTATGCTATACGGTAAACGGGCTACTATGCCTACTTTGTCCCTTAACGGCCTTGTCGATGCTAATTACTACCATAGCCTAGTCTCATGGTTAAATATGGTGGCTTTACGTCACAAGCACTCACATCTAATGATTGTCCTTACCTTTAAAGGATTAGAAACCTTTTATGAAGAGCAAGGTGAGTTCAAAATGTTGCAGCTTACCGAACAGCTCACCGAAAGATTGAATGGGATTCTAAGGACGACCGATATTTGCTGTCAGTACAGCTCTGATCTGCTTTTCCTGTTAATGCCTCATACGCCCTCTTCTGCTGTCGAGATAGTACAAAACAAGATAGCCAAGCTAGCTGAATATATCGAATACGACATCACTCTCAATGTTCATTTCTGGCCAATACCGGACGAGACAATGGATAAAAATACTGAGCTTTGGATCACACAAAAACTCGCCCAATTAAATGAATAGTATCTACGTTATAGCAGGTGAAATTTTCCAGGCATTATGGGCGAGACCTGAGTTTTTTATCGTTTTTCTGCCAGTCATGATAGCCATTGAGATACCTCTCATTTTACTCGTTACCACAGGCGTTTTCAGGTGGGCTTGGCGCATGAAACCGACAGAACCTAAATCATTACCTTCTATTAGCTTTATCATCACTTGCTACTCGGAAGGTGACTCCATTACTTCAACAATTGAAACCCTTGTTGAGCAAGTTTACCCCGCACCGATTGAAATCCTTATCGTCGTAGATGGGGCAAAGCAAAACGCCCATACCTATGCAGCCGCCATTCGTTCAGCTAAACGCTTCGCAAACCGAAAGCTACGTAATATTAAAGTCATTCCTAAATGGCAACGAGGTGGCAGGGTTTCCACATTAAATGCCGGTTTATCGATTGCGACGCATGAACTGGTTATCAACGTTGATGGGGACACTTCATTCGATAATAACATGTGTTGGGAGATGGCTTTGCAGTTCTCGAATGAGAACATGATCGCCTGCGGTGGCGCGCTCCGAGTTAGAAATGCCAGAGCGAATGTGCTGACTCGTATGCAGTCTTTAGAGTACATGATGTCCATGCAAGCGGGTAAGACAGGCATGTCTGAATGGGGTGTTCTAAATAACATATCGGGTGCCTTTGGCGCTTTTAGAAAACAAGCACTAAAGCAAATAGGCGGCTGGGATACACATACTGCTGAAGACTTAGACCTCACTACCCGCTTTAAGCAATATAAGGTAAGACATCCAAATATGCGGCTAGGTTTTGCACCTCATGCTGTAGGGCACACCGATGTACCCGATACAATCAGAGGGCTAGTGCTGCAAAGACTTCGCTGGGAAGGGGATCTTCTGTTTCTCTTTTTACGAAAACACAAACAGGGACTTAATCCGAGATTATTAGGGTGGGGGAATTTTCTCTTTACCCTTGTTTATGGTGTTATCCAGAATGTCGTCTTACCGTTACTGATGGTCGGCTATACCATGTATATCATTGTTATGTACCCCCCGCTTTTTGTAGCCGCCGTTTTCCTTAATCTTTATATCTTATACCTAGTCTTCATTCTGATTAATTTTACGGTTTACATGGGGCTGGTGTCTGAGAGGAAAAATGAAGACCTAAAGATGGCAATTTGGCTACCCCTCTACCCCATTTACTCTATCAGCATGCGCTTTATTACTGCGTTCTCAATGATCAACGAAGTTTCAAGACGCAGTCATGAAGAGTCTAGCATGGCTCCTTGGTGGGTTTTAAAACGCGGCAAACGCTTCTAATTTTATTAGGCACTTAAATGAAAGTTGAATTTCACTTAGATAAACATCAAAAGCCAACTTCCGAAAACGGGATCAAAGTGGCTTACGGCACAGCTAAGAGAGGTGGCTATAAAGCTCGTTGGTACCTTATTTTGGCTCTCATTATTAGCCCGCTTTTACTGTTAGGCTATTACTTTTTCCGATCCTATGCGCTCACATTAGCGCCTGCCATCGTGACAGTTGAACCTATTGTTATTACAGCACCTAGAGCAGGCATCATTCAGTCTATTTTTACGCAAGAAGGCGATACCGTAACACCTGATCAACTGATGGCTGTTATGCAAGACTCTGTTCTAAACAAAGATATTGCATTTATCAAATCAGAACTCCGCTCTATTCTTGCGGATCAAGAGATACAAAGTTCTCACAGTTTCTCACTTTACCAAACGGCTATTCAACAAGCAGAGCAGAACTACAACAGTGTTGCAGCTATCAAACAGAATTATGATAAATACCTAAAACAAGGCGATGTATCACAAGTTGAATATACGGCAGTTTTAGGGGCATATCATGCAGCGCAGAACTCGGTCAGCACTTCAAAAATAAATTATCAACAAGCTATCATGCTTGAGCAACAAAACCGCTTAGCGGGTAATTTAGCTCAGGTGACTCGTCAATTACGCCAAGAACTCGCAACAAAGGAAGGGATACTCCAAACACTTAATATCCACCCTCCACTGGCAGGCTATATTGTTGAAAAGAGCGTTGTGCCAGGTCAGTCGGTCAAAGAGGGTGAACCGCTCTATACGATCGCCACAGAAAAAACACCGATCGTCATTGCTTATCTAAATGCCAGACATATCGATAAAGTCTCGTTAGGTAGAGAAGCTAAAGTGCTGTTTCCCAATGGAAAGAAGTACGCGGTTAAAATATCTAAACCTACCGAGCTTGCGTCCAAGCTACCTCCGCAGCTTGCAAAACCGTTCGAAGGACAGAAAGCACTACTAAAAGTCACCTTCAAGTTTTTAGAGACACCACCGGGTGAAAATTGGGCGGAAGGTATGCCAGCTGAAGTTCACTTCTGATCGGACTTGGCCATCACCTCTGCGAATAGGGGCATGGCCAAAAAACGATCTAACCATTGTTGTAAATGCTGATAACCACTGCTGTAAAACCACTCTCTATCTACATGAGCACATTGGCGAATGAAGGGAAATATAGCCATATCAGCCAAGCTGATTGATGAAGAGAAAAGATACCCCTGTGTGCGGATTAAACGTGACTCCAGTTGCGCAAACCAGCCTTCACATTGGCCGCGATAATAGGTCATTGGTTGTTCTGGATATCGATCTGAATACTTATAACGATCCAGCCAATATTTAAACTCAGTATCATTCAGCTCTATTAGCGCGAGCATCTCATCCAGCATCTCGGGTCGGGCCCAACACTCGGGATCATGTTGAGCCAATGCCCACAACATAATATCTAAGCTCTGCTCTATCACCTGCCCATCAGGTAAAGCCAAAACAGGCACCGTTCCTTTAGGCGATATCTCAAGCAATTTTGGTGGCTTATCTTTTAATGAGACTTCCACTTTACACAGGTTAATGGCCGAATAAGTAATAG
>DAIRSP010000108.1:0-1657 GCA_036804365.1 Neptunomonas sp.
ACCTGTACGAGCAGCACGTTCTTTAATAGAAAAAGTACCAAAACCTACTAAAGCAACAGATTCCCCTTTTTGCAGCGCAGAAGTCACAGCTTCAAGTGCACCGTCTAATGCACGACCTGCAGCTGCTTTTGGAATATCAGCAGAAGCTGCAATAGCGTCGATTAATTCAGACTTGTTCACGATGTTCCCCTTTATCGAGTCGATTATTTTTTATGTTCTGTAGTCCATGCCCAGCACAAATATCCCGCACTTTATACCAACTGGCGGAAAGGGGTGTCAAGCAATGAACCCCTGATTCTGCCTGTGTTTGGCCCTAATGTGTACTAATTTGTTCTGTTGCGGATTTAGCCGTATTGTTTTCAGATGATACGGGCTCCGCGGCTTCTTCTTTTAGCGGTTCAGGCTGAAAAGTCAGCGCAATGTCAAGCACTTCGTCAATCCACTTTACTGGCCTGATTTCTAAATCGGCCTTTATATTATCAGGAATCTCTTTAAGGTCACGTTGATTTTCGTCAGGAATCACAACTATTTTGATTCCGCCGCGATGAGCAGCCAACAATTTCTCTTTCAAACCACCAATTGGCAGTACTTGACCTCGCAGCGTTATCTCCCCTGTCATCGCAACATCGGAGCGAACAGGGATTTGCGTCAAGGCAGAGACCAATGCTGTGCACATACCAATACCAGCACTAGGACCATCTTTGGGGGTAGCGCCCTCGGGTACGTGAATATGGACATCTTGTTTCTCATGGAAGTCTGCTGCAATACCTAAGCCTTTAGCACGGCTCCTAACCACGGTGAGTGCTGCCTGAATAGACTCTTTCATCACATCGCCGAGACTACCCGTTGTGACTTGCCGTCCTTTACCGGGAACAACCGTCGCTTCAATACTCAGGATTTCACCCCCCACCTGAGTCCAGGCAAGACCGGTTACATGTCCAACTAAATCTTCCTCTTCAGCCAATCCAAAACTGTGTTTTTTAACGCCGCTGTACTGCTCTAAACTCTCCAGATTAACGACCACAGATTTAGCTGCCTTGCCTAATGAGATCTCTTTCACTACCTTACGGCAAATTTTTGCAATCTCTCTTTCAAGTCCTCGCACACCCGCTTCACGCGTGTAATAACGGATCAATCCGAGAATAGCGTCGTCAGCAATTTCTAGCTCTTTAGGCTTCAATCCATTCTGTTTAATTTGTTTTGTAACCAGATACTTACGAGCAATATTTAATTTTTCATCTTCGGTGTAGCCAGGGATGCGAATTAACTCCATACGGTCCAACAAAGGGCCAGGTATGTTCATCGAGTTAGAGGTGCAAACGAACATCACATCCGATAAGTCATAATCGACTTCAAGGTAATGATCATTGAAAGTCGAGTTTTGCTCGGGGTCCAAAACCTCAAGTAGAGCTGATGCCGGATCGCCCCGCTGATCCATGCCCATTTTGTCGATTTCATCCAACAGGAAGAGTGGGTTTTTAACCCCTACTTTAGCCATCTTCTGAATCAACTTACCTGGCATAGAACCGATATAAGTACGACGATGACCGCGTATTTCAGCTTCATCACGAACACCACCGAGTGCCATACGTACGTACTGACGATTCGTGGCACGCGCTATAGAACGCCCTAAAGACGTCTTACCGACACCCGGAGG
>DAIRSP010000108.1:1673-9233 GCA_036804365.1 Neptunomonas sp.
ACAAAATCGGCCCTTTCAGTTTTTTGACGCGTTGCTGAACAGCTAAATACTCAAGTATACGTTCTTTCACCTCTTCAAGACCGAAGTGATCTTCATCGAGAATATGCTCAGCACGCTTCATATCGTGACGTACCTTGGACCGTTTAGACCAAGGAATTTGTAGCATCCATTCGATATAGCCACGAACAACCGTTGCTTCAGCTGACATCGGAGACATCATTTTGAGCTTATTAAACTCTGCAATCGTTTTGTCATGCGCCTCTTTTGGCATACCCGCCGCATCGATCTTATTTTTTAACTCATCGATATCACTGCTGCCATTTTCGTCTAAATCACCGAGTTCTTTTTGAATAGCCTTCATCTGCTCATTCAAATAGTACTCACGCTGACTTTTCTCCATCTGCTTTTTAACACGGCCACGGATACGCTTCTCCACTTCGACAAGATCAATCTCAGCTTCCATCAGTGACATCAGATGCTCTAATCGCTTACGACTATCAAGCATCTCTAGGATAGATTGCTTCTCTTCGAGTTTCAGCGACATATGCGCCGCAATCGTATCGGAAAGACGGCCAATATCTTCGATGTTTTGAAGAGAGGTTAAAACTTCAGATGGGATTTTTTTATTAATCTGAATAAAGCGATCAAACTGCTCAAGCGCAGTACGCTTATAAACGTCACCTTCGGCTGGATTTAAATGCTCTACGGGCAAACTACTGACCGTCGCAGTAAAATAGTTACCTGTGTCTTCAACCTGCTCGATACGGGCGCGATAGTCACCCTCTACAAGTACTTTAACGGTACCATCGGGCAGTTTAAGCATCTGTAAAACGCTTGCGACAGTACCAATCTCAAAAAGCTCATCTGCCAATGGTTCATCATCAGATGCATTCTTTTGAGCAATTAAAAGAATCTCTTTGTCACCTTCCATTGCCGCTTCAAGCGCTTCAATAGACTTTTCACGTCCCACAAACAATGGAATAACCATATGTGGGTACACAACAACATCTCGTAACGGCAGTACGGGAAGCTCTACACTGGTAATGTCATTGGTAGCTTCGAACTGATCCATGATGGACTTTGCCTCTCTACAGGGCACCAGAATACCTAGGTGCGATAAAAAAAACGGACATTTGAAGTCAGATTAAGACTATGGGGGCTAAAAAAAGGAATACAACCGTAGTCGGTTTAAATTACTGTTCTGACAAAGATGACCAGTCGTTAATTTCGTTATAACAATTCAACAGGTTTCAAGCAATGTGGTGGATCTATTAATTTAAATAGATCCACACATAGAGGTGATATTATTGATAGTAAGCGTTATCGGTAACCGTGTGATCCGTTACATCTCGAACACCTAAAAGGCCAGGCAAGCGCTCCATAAGTGTTTTTTCTACCCCATCCTTTAAAGTTAAATCAACAGCGCTACAACCCTGACAGCCACCGCCAAATTTGAGCACAGCGATATAACCATCAGTCTCTTCCACAAGTTCTACCAACTTAACTTCGCCACCGTGGGATGAAAGACCCGGATTGATGTCAGAGTACAGAATGTAGTTAATCTGCTCACTCATTGGACTGTCGCTAGACACTTTAGGCACCTTGGCGTTCGGTGCTTTAATGGTTAACTGTCCACCCATCCGGTCAGTTGCGTAATCGACATAGGCTTCTTCTAAATAAGGCAAACTATTGCGTTCGAAATAAAAACGCACCTTTGTCATCTCCATTAACTCGTCACCTTCAACCACTTCTTCGGGACGGCAATAGGCTAGACACGTCTCTGCATAAGGTGTGCCGGGCTGAGTCACAAACATTCTTACCGCAATACCTTTAACGTTTTGTTTCTCTAGCAACTCGGCTAAATAATCTTCAGCACTTTGTGTAACTGTAATATTCATAATGCTTACCTGAATCCTAACACCTGTAGAAAAATAATAGATAAAGGATACACCTATTCTATTTCCGAGTAAATTGATCAGCTATTATAGAAGAGCGCTTTTATAATTGCACGACGCAAACAAACCTAATCATAGTAGACCTCATCTGATACACTATTTATGCAGTGATAATGGAGTTTATTACATGGCAGAGCATTCAGTGGTTTTCTCATTTTTCCTTATTTTTACCGGCGCAGCCATATTGGCTTCGGCTGCTTTATATACTCGACAACCACTTTTAGTTGCTTATATTGTACTTGGGGCCTTTCTTGGACCCTATGGTTATCAATGGATTTCTGATACTGCATTACTCTCTGATATTTCTCATATCGGCATCATCTTTCTTCTCTTCTTACTTGGCTTGGATATGCAACCGAGCCATCTTATCCAGATGATAAAGAAAGCCACCTGGGTTGCTGTTGGAAGCTCCATAATATTCATGTTGGTTGGCTACACCGCTGGCGTGGCATTCGGCTACACCCAAATGGAGGCAACCATCATAGGTGCGGCTTTGATGTTTTCTAGCACCATCATAGGGATCAAATTACTGCCGACAACCGTGCTGCATCATCGACATACCGGAGAGCTTGTTGTTGGTTTGCTGCTTTTACAGGATGTTATCGCTATTATCGTGTTGCTTTTCATGTACAGCGGTCATGACGAGCAATCGGGAGCGATGAGTTTAATCAAACCCCTTCTTGCTTTGCCTTTATTAATCGCTGTTGGCTTTGCGCTAGTGAAATATATTATTTTGAAATTAATTCAACGCTTTGACCGATTTCACGAATATATTTTTCTTCTCGCCATAGGCTGGTGTTTAGGTATGGCTGAGGGAGCTCAATTTATCGGACTGTCCGCGGAGATGGGGGCATTTGTTGCGGGTGTAGCGCTAGCAACTAGCCCAATTTCGCAGTATATAGCGACTAATTTAAAGCCACTTAGGGACTTTTTCTTAATTCTATTTTTCTTCTCTGTAGGAGCCAGTTTTAACTTAGCGCTCGTACCTGTGATCCTCATTCCAGCGATATTACTCGCGGTGATTGTCGTGGCTTTTAAGCCGGTTGTGTTCCGCTATTTACTGAAAACGTTGAAGGAAAATGATGATATTTCTTGGGAGGTGGGCTTTAGATTAGGACAAATAAGCGAATTTTCGTTATTAATCGCTTACATTGCGACAAGCACAGCCTTGATAGGGCAAGAAGCGTCTCATGTCATTCAAGCAACTGCTATTCTGACCTTCCTTCTTTCAACCTACGTCGTTATTTTTAACTACCCATCCCCTATCGCTATTTCAGACAAACTAAGGCGGGATTAATCCCCGCCTTAGTCAGTTGAAGGTGCCTTCACAGCTATAAAAATAGTTAATATCTATCTTTACGTCGTTGCCCCCAGAGATCTTGCGCAATTGAGGTTGCTTCAGTTTGTGATGATGCCTTGCCTAACAATACCAGCAGAGCGGCAAGTGTAGTTATCACTGCACCTACACCATATTCATGCTCTATTTCTCCGCGCCAACAAGCCAAAAGTAGGTTTGGTTCTAATGTTTCATCCTTCACAAAGCGCTGCGGATAGATGCGCAACCATTGTTCATCAGATAACTCACCCTCGCGAATCCAGCGCACCTCGCAGTCTGAATCTGGTTTAAGCTCCGCTTCTCCTCCATCGCCCCTTATGGTTAATCCTTGTTGGACACCCAGAATGCGGCTCGTTTCTTGATGCATTGGGGCATAAGCCGGATGAAAAACACCATCCAATGTGGCCGGTGAGTTTAGTGGATTGATTAATCTACACAGGGTATGCACTGGAGAACGCAGGCCTAAAATTGGCCTTAGTTGAATAATTTCACCTAACATGGGCACCATCTGATTGATCGACATAAACGCAAAGTTATGCTGATCTAACCCCTGATCCACTTCGCTCCAAGTCGCGCAAGCTTTCAGACCAAAAATAGACAGCATATCTTCTGTATATAAACGACCTTCCGTATGGCCTTTAGAGCCATGCATAAAGACTCTGACGCCACTATCCGCTAGCGCTAATGCCGACAGCATGTACCAAGGTAGCTGCCTTTTTTTCCCTGCATAGGATGACCAATCCAGATCAATTTTAAGATCTTTCGGCGCATACGCGTGCAAACGAGCAGCTTCCACAAATCCCGCCAACTCTTCTGGCGACTCCTCTTTAACCCTGAGCAACATTAAAAAGGCACCAAGTTGTTCAGGTCTGACATTCCCAGCCAAAATCATGCCCATCGCGTCAAAGGCCTCCTCTTGAGTTAACGAGCGAGACCCTTTCTTTCCTTTACCTAATATGCGCACATAGGGCGCAAATGGATGCTCAGACACACTACTTCTCCTCATAACATTCTTAGCCAACTATACCGCAGATAAACAAAAAGATGACCTCATTGCTGCACAGCAAATATGTTAAAATCGCTGACAGTTAACTCTGGATCCCCACATGAAAAGAAAAACCATTCGTTTCGGTCATAATGATCATAAAAAATCGTCGCTTCCAAATGAGCCTGTCACCCTTACTATCGATTCTATGAATCACGAGGGTAAAGGGGTTGCTCGCTGCAACGGCAAAGCTGTATTCGTTGAGGACGCACTCATTGCAGAGACGGTATTAGCTAAAATCACCACACAGCATAAACGCTATGACGAAGCGCAATTGGTTGAAGTGATCACAGAATCCCCAGATCGTGTATCTCCACTATGTGATCATTACAATGAATGCGGTGGTTGCCAACTGCAACACATGTCGCCTACAGCTCAGCTCGTTGCAAAACAAAATAACGTAACCAACCAACTACTTCGTTTAGGTGGGATTGCACAAGTAGAGCTAGATGCTGCACTGCGTCATCCTATTACCTCTGAACCTTGGCATTATCGTCGTGCAGCGAGGATCGGACTAAACGTGCTACAAAGAAATGATGAGACTATCGTCGGCTTCAGAAGAAGAAAAAGCAATAAACTGCTTCAGATCCAAAACTGCCCAGTACTTGGCAAACAATTTGACGGTATTTTTCTTCAACTGAAAACGCTCTTGGATCAGCAGGATAATAAAAAGGCCTACACCCATGCAGAACTTCTATCAGGTGATACCGCAAAGCAGCTAGTTATTCGCTGCAAGCAATACCCTTCCGTTGCTGATCAGGCTCGTTTTAAAGCGTTTGCAGAAAAACATCAGTACAATTTACACCTTAAAACCGATGAGCTGACCTTATGTATTCATGAGGCCGAAGCGGATCTGTACACATTGCCAGAGGAGAGGATTCAGCTTCACTTTAAACCGAGCGACTTTTTACAAGTTAATGCTCAGGTTAATGAAGCGATGATTCAACAAGCCAAAGACTGGTTAGCGCTCAGCGAAGAAGATGTCATTTTAGACCTCTTTTCAGGTCTAGGTAATTTTACCCTGCCACTAGCGAAAAAAGTGAAGCGGATTATTGGTATTGAAGGCGTCGATGACATGGTGGAGAGAGCCGCCAAGAATGCCGAGTTAAATCACATCGAAAACGCTTCCTTCATTCGAGCAGACCTCTCTGATAACAATCAAAAACAAAAATGGTTCAAAGAGAGCTATACCAAGATAATCTTAGATCCACCGCGCACCGGCGCATACGAACTTATCCAGCAATTGCCCGCACGGGCCAAAGCGATTTTATACGTCTCGTGTGAACCTTCTGCCCTTGCTCGTGATGCTAAACTCCTGATTGAAAAGGGCTATCGTCTCACGCAGTACAATGTGATGGATATGTTCCCCCATACCAGCCACATAGAGTCGATGGCTCTCTTTACGAAGATAAAAAAATGATCCCCATACTCTATGCCGATGATTATTTTGTCATCGTGAGCAAACCACACAATCTGCTTTCGGTCCCTGGACGGGGCCCTGAAAACCAGGACTGCCTCTGGACTCGTGTGCAACAACAAGGCTATCCCACGGCACGTATTGTCCATCGATTGGATTGCGCAACGTCTGGGCTTATGGTGCTTGCGCTAACAGCTGAGTGTCATGCACAACTCAGTGGTGCTTTTCAGAATAGGCAAGTATATAAATGTTACGAAGCTATTGTCAGTGGTGTTATCAAAGAGAATGTGGGTATCGTAGAACAACCGCTTCGCTGTGATTGGGAACGACGTCCTCTACAAATAGTCGATCATGAGCAGGGCAAATCAGCAACAACTCGCTGGGAAAAACTGTCTTCAACAGACCAAGCCACTCGTGTGGCGCTTTTCCCAATCACTGGACGATCACATCAGTTGAGAGTCCATATGCAATGGATTGGCCACCCCATCGCAGGTGACCCTTTTTATGCCGATGAAAACGCTTTAAAGCTGTCTAACCGGTTACAGTTGCACGCTAAAGAACTTGCCTTTGCTCACCCAGTGACAGGTGAACGGATGCAATTTAATGACCCTGTTCCCTTCTAATTTCAGATGATGCGTCTATGTGAATTGTTGCTGCTAAAGGCGCGAACATTTTCCACCGTTTGATTAATTATACGCTGGCGTGCCTCTTTGCTTCCCCACGCGGAGTGGGGCGTGACAATCAAATTTGGAATGTCATTCGCTAACAGAGGGTTACCCTGAATTGGGGGCTCAACGGTTAACACATCAGTCGCCGCACCGGCAATCAGCCTTGATCTGAGCGCATCAGCTAGGGCTTGTTCGTTCACTACCCCACCTCGGGCTACATTAACTAAAAATGCAGTTGGCTTCATTAAAGCCAACTCTGCTTCACCAATTAGATTCGCCGTTTCTGGTGTAAGTGGGCAATGGATCGAGGCTACATCCACTTTGGAAAGCAGTTGCTTTAATGGTAGCCGTCCATCACGTGTATCAGAATCGTTTCTTTGTGCCACATAGACCGTCATGCCAAAAGCTTCTGCAATTTTAGCAACCCCCTGCCCTAGATGACCAAAGCCAATAATCCCTATTGAACGTCCTGCTAACTCATTGATTGGGAAGTCTAAAAGACAAAACTGGGTAGCTTTTTGCCAAGCACCCTGTTGAACCGCTTGATGATAGTTTAAAAGATTTGTATGCAAAGCCAGAATCAATGAAAAGGTATGCTGTACCACAGCAGGAACACCGTACGCTTGGCAGTTGTAGACTGCAACACCTTGGCTTTTCGCCGCTGCAAGGTCCACGTTATTTGTCCCTGTAGCCACCACACAGATTAATTTAAGGCGCTTGGCTACAGACATTTGAGCAGCATCAATGTGCACTTTATTCACGATAACGACATCTGCTTCTGCTATTCGCTCAGCCACTTGTTCTTGTTGGCTGGTCGAGTAAGTGACTAGCTCGTCAAATTGACTTTTAAGCTCATTGAGTTGTAAATCATCTAAACTTTGAAGATCTAAAAAAACAGCTTTCACTTACGCACCCTCTACTGCAAAGCAAAAAGGGACATCAATGTCCCTTTTTGTTTAATTCATCTAGCAAACGTGTTTATGCTCGTTTGTTACTTCACAGGCATATTATCTTTAACAGCCCACAATATTTCATCAGCTAGGGTATCAGGTGCGGCAAGCCCCTGATCAGTTAGTACGCTCAAGAATACACCACTGCGGGTACGATTCATCTTTAACTGATATTTGCCAGTATGCTCA
>DAIRSP010000109.1:0-9188 GCA_036804365.1 Neptunomonas sp.
AAAACAGGCAAACCTTGCTGAGTCCCCGCGACAATCGCGACACCTCGAGCCTGCCCCAGTTTAAGAGCGGAGTCGGCGTTTCTGGCCATGAACACTTGCTCTATAGCCATTTCTTGGGGACAGAACTGACGTATAACTTCACTCACACCTTCGTAAACCTGATTAAGACGATCGGGTAACTCATCCCCTTTAATCCGAATACATCCACTGGCTATATATTCATTTTTTGCACCAACCACATTGATAACACCATATCCTGTAGTACGTGAGCCCGGATCAATTCCTAATATAATCATCTAAAATCGCCTTTAGGAAGCCAACATCGCCTCTTCAGGGATATCTGCGTTGTGATAAACGTTCTGAACATCATCAAGGTCTTCTAAAACATCTAGAAGCTTTAGTACCTTTATGCCTGTTTCCACATCGAGTTCAGCTGTTGTTGACGGGATCATAGCGATCTCCGCATTGACCGGTTCAAGACCCATAGCTGAAAGGCTATCTTTTACCGCATGAAACTCTGCCGGTGTTGTAAACACATCCATAGAGCCATCATCATTTACGATAATATCCTCAGCACCTGCATCTAATGCCGCTTCGAGGAGCGTCTCTTCATCAAGATCAACAAAGGTAATTTGACCTTTTTTCTCAAACAAATAAGCAACCGAACCACTGGTTCCTAAATTGCCACCTTGTTTAGTAAAAGCAGCACGTACCTGAGCAACCGTGCGGTTAACGTTGTCCGTCATGGTTTCAACCAAGATGGCCACGCCTCCAGTACCGTAACCTTCATAGGTCAACTCATCATAGTTCTCACCCTCACCGCCGCCTGCGCCACGCTGAATCGCCTTTTCTACGGTATCTTTTTTCATGTTGGCGCCAAGCGCTTTATCAACAGCTGCACGTAACCTAGGATTATCTTCTGGTGCCGGCCCACCCTCTTTTGCTGCAACTACAAGCTCACGAATAAGTTTTGTGAAAACCTTACCACGCTTAGCATCTTGTGCGGCTTTACGATGTTTAATGTTAGCCCACTTGGAATGACCTGCCATAGGAACCTCGACTTACTTTTTTGAGGGTAGAAATAAAACAGCCCGTTCCAAAGGATACGGGCTGTGGAAAAGCACTATTGAAATTTAAGGCGTTTTACGCAACTTGATATTCAATTCACGTAGTTGAGCAGCGCTTACTTCACCCGGCGCATCCGTTAGCAAACACGCAGCAGACTGAGTTTTCGGGAAAGCAATAACCTCACGAATAGACTCTGTTCCTGTCATCAGCATGATCAAACGGTCCAAACCAAATGCCAAACCACCATGCGGAGGCGCACCGTATTTTAGAGCGTTCAATAAGAAACCAAACTTCTCTTCAGCTTCCTCATCCGTAATTCCAAGGATACGGAATACTGCACGCTGCATATCTTGTGCATGAATACGGACAGAGCCGCCGCCTAACTCAGTCCCGTTCAATACCATATCATAGGCACGAGATAGCGCAGTCACTGGATTAGCTTCAAGTTCTTCTGGAGAGCAGCTTGGTGCGGTAAATGGGTGATGCAATGCGGATAAGCTACCATCACTGTTTTCTTCGAACATTGGGAAGTCAACAACCCATAGCGGCGCCCACTCGCGCTCAACCATGCCCATATCCACACCCACTTTAATACGCAGCGCACCGATTGCTTCTGTAACGATCTTGTATGAGTCTGCACCAAAGAAAATAAGGTCGCCGTTCTTAGCTTCTAGTCGCTCGATAATTTGCATTGCAACATCATCGCCTAGGAACTTAACGATAGGCGACTGCAAGCCTTCTGCGCCCTTCTCAACCTCATTGACCTTGATGTACGCCAAGCCCTTAGCACCATAGATGCCAACATACTTAGTGTAATCATCAATTTGTTTACGCGTTAATGCAGCACCACCCGGTACTTTAAGAGCAGCCACACGACCTTTCGGATCATTTGCTGGTCCTGCAAACACTTTAAATTCGATATTTGCTAAAAGATCAGCCACATCAACCAGCTCAAGCGGAATACGCAGATCCGGTTTATCTGAACCGAAACGGCGCATTGCATCAGCATAAGTCATATGCGGGAAGTCGCCTAAATCTACACCGAGCAGCTCATTGAACAGCTTGCGAATCATCTGCTCTGCCATACCCATGATCTCTTTCTCATCCATGAAGGATGTTTCGATATCAATTTGGGTAAATTCCGGCTGACGATCGGCACGCAAATCTTCATCACGGAAGCATTTAGCTACTTGGTAATAGCGATCAAAACCAGACACCATCAATAGTTGTTTGAATAGCTGAGGTGATTGAGGCAGCGCGAAGAAGTGACCTTCATGTGTACGACTAGGTACAAGATAGTCACGCGCACCTTCCGGCGTAGCACGCGTTAGAATCGGTGTTTCGATATCCAAGAAGCCATTTGCATCAAGGAAACGACGAATCTCTGAAGTCACCTTAGAACGGAAACGCAGTTTTTCCTGCATCTCTGGGCGACGTAAATCGATAAAACGGCTACGAAGACGGACATCTTCACCCACTTTCTGGTGATCATCCAATTGGAACGGCGGTGTTTCAGCCTTGTTCAGGATAATAAGCTCAGTACCAATAACTTCAATTTCACCGGTAGGCATATCAGGGTTAGTCGTCCCTTCTGGGCGCCCACGAACAATCCCTTTAACCTGGATAACGTATTCGCTACGAACGCTGTCAGCAATCGTAAAGCTATCAGCACGCTCTGGGTCAAATACCACCTGAGCGATGCCCTCACGGTCACGAACATCCAAAAATATAACGCCACCGTGGTCACGACGACGGTGTACCCAACCGTTGAGTGTAACTTCTTTGTCTGTGTGTTCTTGTCTCAGGTCGCCGCAATAATGACTGCGCATAGTGTACTGTTCCTATCTGTTACCGGGCGCCGTCTTAACAACGCCCCAAAAATCAGGCTAAACAAAGCGCGGAATTATACCTGATTTCACACAGCGTTACAGCGGCTAAATCTGCCTATTTTCATCTTATAGAAAAACAAGTGCCTCTGGCTGCATCGCCTCTATTCGGCTTCGCATCTCGGCAAGACGCTCAGGCGTGTAAGGAACAGCTGGGTGCTTGCCCCATACAGGACCCGGCCAAGCAGGATCTCGGGTTGTTCGCGCAATATGATGAATATGCAGTTGAGGTACCATGTTACCCAAATTAGCCACATTCATCTTTTGTGCACCAAAGCCATCTGCCATCGCTGACGCCAAGTCAGAGGATTCCTTTATCAACTGGCATTGCTCTTCACGTGATAAATGATAAATCTCTGTAGCACCGGCTCTTCTTGGTACAAGAATAAACCAAGGATATTGGCTGTCATTCATCAATAACAAACGACTCAGTGGAAAGTCTCCGATAACAATGCAATCATTAGCTAAACGAGCATCCAGTACAAACTCAAGCTCTAACTCATCCATAGGAATCTCCTTTACTACTGTGGCCATAAATCAGCATTTATTATTCTAGTATATGACATGAGCTATCATTTTGATCTATCAGAAAAGATTTCTAAGATTGGACTGTCTCAATGGGAGTCGCTAGCAGGATTAGAATCCCCTTTTTTACGCTATGAGTTTTTAAACGCATTAGAACAAAGTGGATCAGTCTCTGCTGCCGCAGGTTGGCAGCCACAGCATCTCAGAATTTTCAAAGATCATCAGTGTATTGCCTTAGCCCCCCTGTACTTAAAAACACACTCTTACGGTGAATATGTTTTCGATTATGTATGGTCAGATGCCTATCTGAAACATGGTATGAACTACTACCCCAAACTGGTGACAGCTGTACCCTTTTCCCCCATAACATTACCGAAAATATTGAGTCATCTGCCAACTAATGATGCCTACCACCTGTTTAGCCAAATAATAAAACAGATTTGTAATGAACAGCGCATTGAGTCCTGGCACGGACTGTTTATGGATAGCACGGAAAAAGAATGTCTCATTCAGGACAGGATGATTCCACGTTTGGGTGTCCAATATCATTGGTTTAATAAAGACTATCGGTCTTTCGAACATTTTTTAGAAAGATTTAATTCAAGGAAGCGGAAAAATGTTCATAAAGAACGACGCAAAATAACTGAACAAGGCATTGTTATTGATGGCATTGAAGGTGCCGATATCAGCTCGACACTGCTCGACACATTTTATCAATGCTATCAACTCACTCACCTTAAACGCGGTCGTCAGGGTTATTTAAATAAAGCCTTTTTCCAGCAACTACTAGATACCATGCCCGAACAGATAGTTATGTTTGCCGCAAAGCAAGGCAATACTTATGTGGCAACCGCACTCTGTTTTAAAAACAAGGATACGTTGTTTGGCAGATATTGGGGATCGCTCAACGAGTATGACAGTCTCCATTTCGAAACCTGCTTTTATCAAGGCATTGAGTACTGCATCAAACATCAACTCAAACGCTTTGACCCAGGTGCACAAGGCGAACATAAAATTCTACGTGGCTTCGAACCCATCGAAACCTATTCATGCCACCATATAGAACACTCAGGATTTCAAAAAGCCATCGCGCAGTTTTGCCAAGAAGAGGAGCAACAAATGATCAAGCAAATCGATGAACTTAAAAGTTGGTTACCGTTTAAAGCTGATCATTAAACCAATCGATTAAACGTCTTTACAAATGCAAAGAGTGCACTTGCAGGTAAGGGTCTGGAATAATAGAACCCCTGCACGAGTGTACAGTGTTTCGAACGTAAAAAGCTTAATTGCTCGCCTTCTTCAACGCCCTCAGCAACCACTTTTAAATTCAAGCTGTTGGCCAAGGAGATAATAGCCTGCACAATTGCACCAGCGACCTCATCTCGACCCACATCGTCTAAAAAGCTCCGATCAATTTTAAGCTCGTCTATAGGAAACCGGCGCAGATAGCTTAAAGACGAATACCCTGTACCAAAATCATCAATGGATAATGCGACGCCCAACGACTTAATTTGACGCATGATTTGGACATTTTGATCAGCATCATTCATTAACAGGCTTTCAGTTAACTCCAGTGTTAAATGATGAGAAGGAATAGCGGTATCTTGCATGACTCGGGAAACGGCTAACGCTAACTCATCGATAACAAACTGCTTTGCCGATAGATTAATGGAGAGGTTGAGCATTCCTAAACCTTGTGCAGCCCAACGCATACATTGCGCGCAACCGTCTTGGAGCACCCAAAGACCTATAGCGTTAATCAAGCCTAAGCGCTCAGCAAGGGGGATAAACTTATCTGGGGTTAGCAAGCCTTTTAGCGGATGATTCCATCGCAACAATGCCTCAACCCCTTCGACTCGCCCCGTGAAAACGTTAATTTGGGGCTGGTAGTGCAATTCAAACTCTTTTTTATCTAAGGCTTTATAAAGATCCATCTCTAGGGAAAGCGTCTCCCTTGATGTGTGATGTATTGCTTCAGAGAAGAACTGAAAACTGCTTCGACCGAGTTTTTTTACCTGTTCTGTTGCAGCTACCGCGTGCTGCAACAGCAAATCAGCACTTTCACCATCCTCTGGGTAGATTGAAATACCTATGCTAATCGAAACGTATAGCTCTTGATCATCAAGCTTAAACGGGGTTGCTAATGACTCTTGCAAGCGCACTGCCACATATCCGGCATTATCTGCAGAGGCTAATGAGGTCAACAAAACAGAGAACTCATCTCCGCCCAGCCGAGACAGGTTTTTCCATAGTTCCTCACCACCGACGTGCGCTATAACATCGGTTTGCCTAACGCAATCTGAAAAGCGCTTAGTAATAGCCCGTAACAACATATCGCCAACACGAGGCCCTAATGTTTCATTAACTTTCTTGAAATGATCGATGCCTATATCTAAAACCGCGACTGCACTTCCTTGCCTCTGTGCATTGTGCAGCGCCCAATCTAGACGATCCATAAAGAGCATTCGGTTAGGCAAGCCTGTTAGGTTGTCATAGTAGGTAAGCTGATCTTGATAGGCCTTTACCGTAAGAATATTTCGGATACGTAACAGCAACTCACTAGAATCGACCGGCTTTAAAATAAAATCTGTTGCCCCCCGTTCTAAGGCTTGCAACTTAGAGGATGCGTCATTAGAGGAGGTCAACATAATGACGGGAAGATGCTTAGTTTCAGGATCAGCCCTAACTATCTCTAATAAATCAAAGCCGTTCATACCTGGCATAACGATATCCATCAGGATCAAATCCGGCATGGTCCGTCTAATGAGTTCAAATGCTATAAGTGGGTTATTGACCGAAGAGAAGCGTTGATAGCCGGCAACCTTGAGGTGCGCTCGAATGATTTTGATGAGCACAGGATCATCGTCAATCATGAGAATACTTGCATTAAGCATAGAGGTAGTTATTGATGATTGCTCTTGTGCTTTCTCATAGATCGGAGATTGCATTACCTTCTCTTTCATCATGCTTACAGAAAACTCCTAGTCGTGTCGCTACCTATAAATGATATCTATCTGTTAAGCACATTGAGTTAGGTTTTATCCCACCTCATATATATGACATGAATCAAAACAATCTACATAATTGTTACGTAAAAACCTGTTCCCAAACGCTTCCACTTTGCAAATGCAGCATTATAAAAAAATCAATGCTATCAGCCTTTTAACTTTCTTACCTATTTATAAAATAAGCACACGCAGCATGAAAATAAGAACATATACATACAGATTGATTGAATAAAACTCCTTTGTAATCAATAGGCCGATGATGATTAGAACTCGTATACTGAGTGTAGCAGCAGATAGAGGTATCGCAAGCGATGCCAAAATTCAAAAAGGAGAAGAATAAAATGCTTACTTATGAAGAATGCTTAGCGATGTGTGATATTACTCAGGATGAAGTATCTGCCATTGCAGAACATGAGCATATTGATCCTATGATTGCATTAGCATTGGGGCAATATTTGTGCTGTCACGAAGGTGAAACCGTGATCAAAAAAATTATCATTGATGATATTAACCACGCAGAAAAAACCGGCAATCAAGATCACGCTAAAGTGCTTCGTCGGGTTTTACAACACTTTATTGCTACACACCCAGAGCATGAAAAAGTTAATGCCGCTTAATACGCGATTTTAATCTTAGCGAGCTAATACAAACTAGCTCGCTTTGCGTATAAAAAAGCCCGGTCAAGCCGGGCAAAAGCAAGAAAGCGATGTGCGAACACATCAAAGGGCATTGCCATGAAAATCATGTCTACTAAAGCGCGCTCTCCAACTCAGGAACAACCGTGAATAAATCAGCCACTAAGCCATAATCAGCCACTTGGAAGATAGGGGCTTCTTCATCTTTGTTAATGGCTACAATAACTTTTGAATCTTTCATACCTGCGAGATGCTGAATTGCACCCGAGATACCGACCGCAATATAGAGATCCGGTGCAACAATTTTACCTGTTTGACCAACCTGCATATCATTTGGAACAAAGCCAGCATCAACCGCGGCACGAGATGCGCCAACAGCGGCACCTAACTTATCAGCAACACGTTCAATTAACGCAAAATTCTCGCCATTGCCCATACCACGACCACCTGAGATCACTATTCGTGCCGACGTCAGTTCTGGGCGGTCTGATTTAGCCATCTCTTCATTAATAAACGTAGAAACGCCTGCATCGTGGTTTCCGGATAATGACTCTACAACCGCAGAACCGCCTTCGGCCGCTGCTGCATCAAAACCAGTAGTACGCACGGTGATCACTTTAATCGGATCTAGTGATTGAACCGTAGCAATCGCATTACCTGCATAGATAGGACGATCAAAGGTATCTGCACTTTCAACTCGCACAATTTCAGAGATCTGTACGACATCTAACAAAGCAGCTACACGGGGTAAAAAGTTTTTACCTGAAGTCGTTGCCGGAGCAAGAATGTGCGAATATCCCTGACCTAAAGATGTAACCAAAGCCGCCATATTTTCTGCTAACTGATGCGCATATTCCGCACTATCAGCCAACAACACTTTAGAAACACCAGCGACTTTTGCAGCGCTTTCAGCGACTGCAGCACAGTTTTCACCAGCCACTAAAAGATGAATATCGGATCCAATTTGCGTTGCGGCTGTCACTACATTCAGTGTAGCGCCCTTCAGCACCTGATTATCATGTTCAGCAATTACCAAAATAGCCATTAGATCACCTTCGCTTCATTCTTCAGTTTGCTTACTAGCTCTTCAACAGAGGCTACCTTGATACCTGCTTTGCGCTCTGCCGGTGGAGACACTTTAACTAAGCGCGTGTGGGCTTTAACTTCAACACCTAACTCGGCAGGAGTCTTAACCTCAAGCGGCTTTTTCTTCGCTTTCATAATATTTGGCAAAGACGCGTATCTTGGTTCATTCAAACGAAGATCTGTGGTGACAACGGCAGGCAACTTTAAAGAAACCGTCTGCAATCCGCCGTCTACTTCACGGGTTACCAGTGCAGCATCCCCTTCAACCTTAACGACAGATGCAAACGTACCTTGTGCAAAGCCCGTTAACGCTGCAAGCATTTGACCCGTTTGGTTATTGTCAGAATCAATCGATTGCTTACCCAAAATAATAAGATTTGGCTGTTCGGCCTCAACCACTTTTTGCAGTAACTTAGCCACAGTTAGCGGCTCTAATACTTCATCAGATTCAACATGGATTGCACGATCTGCACCGAGAGCCAAGGCGGTTCTTAACTGCTCTTGGCAAGCCTTAGCTCCCAAAGAAACAACAATGATTTCTGTAGCTACACCCGCCTCTTTTAACCTAACGGCTTCTTCAACCGCTATTTCGCAAAATGGGTTCATCGCCATTTTGACATTGTTTAGATCGACATCACTGTTGTCAGGCTTTACACGTACTTTAACGTTGTAGTCGATTACGCGTTTGACTGTAACCAAAACTTTCATTGCGTTTACCTTTTATTATTCGACTTGCATGTTGGCTTATCTGAAAATAAGCAATATAAGTAATTACCCCTATAATACTCATCATAAAAATGATTACAAGCCCCTTCAACCAAATATAAAGACCGCATGTAGGATAAAAAATTGCAGAAAGTAGGTATATTCACTTATAATTTCAGCATTATTCCCAGAACTTTAAAATAATAAGGAGTCGGTCTTGGAACGCGAATCGATGGAATTTGATGTTGTTATCGTGGGGGCTGGCCCTGCCGGTT
>DAIRSP010000110.1:0-9081 GCA_036804365.1 Neptunomonas sp.
ATCTGCGACTAGAGCCCATTAATCTAGCGACGCTGCTTAAAGATACGATGAAATTGCTTCATCCTCTGGCTGAACAACGAGAGATCTCAATTGAACTCGCTGAATTTGACAGTCTCTATGTTAAGGCTGACACAACACGTCTAAAACAGGTTTTTATTAATCTTATTTCAAATGCGATTAAATATAATGTTGAACAAGGTTTTATAAAAATTTATGCCGAGTTCAAATCCTCTGATCATATTTGTATCTTTGTTGAAGACAGTGGAAAAGGGATCTCTTCAGATGCCTTAACACACCTATTCCAACCCTATCAGCGGCTTGATTTTGAATATAGCAATATTGAAGGAAGCGGTATTGGATTATCCCTGACCAAAAAAATTATCGATCTAATGAATGGCAGTATTGGTGCCGAAAGCACTCTGGGTAGAGGCAGTAAATTTTGGGTCAATATTCCTTTAATGGACCTCAATGATCCGTTACCCAAAACACAATCCCTAGGACGCAAATCCTCCCCATTAGCCCACCCTACTGCACTTAAAACAGTGCTCTATATCGATGATAACACTGCGAATATAAAGCTAATAAAAAGCATTCTAAAGCAGAGGGTGGATGTTCAATTCTTAGAAGCGACAACACCGGAACTCGGCATATCGCTGGTACAAAACCATCAACCAGACCTGATTCTATTAGACATCAACATGCCTGAACTTAATGGATTTGAAGTGTTAAAACACCTCAGGGAAGAGCTTAATATCCAGCAACCTATTGTTGCTTTAACATCGAATGCTATGCCGCAAGACATTGAGCAAGGGCTTAATGCAGGCTTCAGCGACTACCTAACCAAGCCCATTAATATTGCTAAATTTATTAACGTAATAGACTGCAACCTTCTATATACAGATGGCTCATTACCGTGATCACCGAAAATTTTTACACCTACTCTCGTATTTTAGTTGTTGATGATGAGCCGGCAAACTTAAGACTATTATCTAGGCTCCTCAACGCCGAAGGATATAAAAATATTGAAGCGATTCAGGATCCTAGACAAGTCATGGGCATACATGAGCGCGAACCGGCCGACCTGATTTTACTCGATCTTAATATGCCCTATTTATCAGGCTATGACATTATTACAGCGCTGAAAAGCCATAAAAGCGCTCTGTCACCACAGATCATTATTTTAACCGCACTCAATGATCAACAAAGTCTGCTGAAAGCATTAGCACTGGGTGCTAGAGACTTTGTCGGCAAGCCTTTCGATCGTAACGAGCTACTCATGCGCGTTCGAAATCTACTCGAGTCTCAGCTGGCATTGCGTATGCTCCACGACCAAAAAGCCACGTTAGAGAAAATTGTTCAATTACGCACACAAGAGTTATATGACAACCGTTTGGATGTTATACAGCGCTTAGGTAAAGCCGCAGAATATAAAGATGAGGAAACGGGTAGCCATATATTACGCGTAAGCCACTCTGCGGCGATTCTTGCCAAAGCAATCGGTTGGAACAGAGCCCAATGTGATGCGATTTTCAACGCGGCTCCCATGCATGATATTGGTAAAATTGGTATTCCCGACGCTATTCTGTGCAAACCGGGTAAATTAACCGAAGAGGAATGGAAAATTATGCAGACTCACGCACAAATAGGTGCAGACCTATTAAAAGGCGATGACTCTGAAATCATTTCAATGGCACATATCATCGCACTCACCCATCATGAAAAATGGGACGGTACAGGCTATCCAAATCAATTGGCGGGTGAAGAGATCCCGATGGCGGGAAGAATTATCGCATTGGTCGACGTCTTTGACGCACTGACCTCTATTCGACCGTACAAAAAAGCATGGGAAATTAAGGAAGCCTGTGAGTTTATAAGAGCTAATAGCGGGAAGCATTTTGATCCAAATTTGGTGGAGCGTTTCTTTGAGAATTTTGCGGAAATTAATGCTTTAAAAGAGAAATTTGTCTGACCATTAGACTAAAAATATCCCTTGAGATAGCTGTTCATTTAACCATTCCTGGACTAAGGTTATATTATTCATTGCCTGCTTCAGTCTGGACAAATGTATCATGCGTACCCGATTAGCAACACAGTCAATTTCTGAAATCCCTAAAGTAACCACAGGAATCACTGGCCTAGATGAACTTACTTTTGGCGGTCTGCCACAAGGGCGAACAACCCTCATTGCAGGCGGGCCGGGTTCAGGAAAAACGCTGCTAGGCGCTGAATTTTTAGCGCGTGGCGCAAGTGAGTTTAATGAGCCAGGCGTTCTTATCACCTTTGAAGAAAATGAAAACGAAATTGTTCGCAATATCGCTTCGTTAGGTTTTGATTTTACCCAGCTGATCGCCTCTAAACAGCTCACCATCGACTACATTCGCATCGACCGAAGCGAGGTACCCGAACAAGATGACTGGAGTCTAGAAGGGCTTTTTGTCCGCATTGGTTTAGCTGTTGATGCAATCGGCGCTAAGCGGATTGTGTTAGATAGTATTGAAACATTATTTGCGTGCTTTTCAGATGCAGGAACCCTACGCGCAGAACTTCACCGCTTGTTTAGATGGCTAAAAGAAAAAAACTTAACCGCTATTGTTACGACAGAAAAAGGCGACAAAAGTATTACCCGAAAGGGTCTTGAAGAGTACGTTTCTGACTGTGTTATTGTTTTAGACAACCGCATTAAAAACCAAATTTCTACCCGCCGTCTACGGATTGTTAAATACCGTGGATCGCGGCATGGTACGGATGAATACCCATTCTTAATTGGTAGTCGCGGATTAGAGGTCTTACCGATTACCTCAACGGGGTTATCCCATGAGGTCTCAGACGAGCACATTTCATCCGGCATACCGCAACTAGACGACATGCTGTCGGGTGATGGATTTTATAAAGGCAGCAGTATTCTAATATCAGGTGCAGCAGGCACCGGTAAATCAACCGTAGGCGCTCATTTAGCAGATGCCACCTGTCGACGGGGCGAGTCTTGCCTCTATTTTCTCTTCGAGGAGTCCCCAGGACAACATATCCGAAATATGAAGTCCGTCGGGATCGACCTACAACAGTGGGTAACAGCAGGTTTACTGACATTCCACGCCGTGCGTCCTCATCTCTACGGTTTAGAAACTCACCTAGTGAATATGCATCAACTGGCTAAAGATATCATGCCCTCAGTTGTCATTGTTGATCCTATTAGTAACTTAATCACCATTGGCTCGGCTCTTGAAGTCAAGTCCTTATTAACAAGGCTCATCGACTTTCTAAAGCAAAAAAACATTACCGCATTTTTTACTAATTTAAGCCTAGATAATAGTGAAGACCAGAATACCGAGATTGGTGTTTCATCTTTGATGGATACTTGGATCATGCTTCGTAATATCGAGTTATCGGGCGAACGTAACCGACTTATAAACATCAATAAGTCTCGCGGGATGGACCACTCTAACCAAGTGAGAGAGTTTACTTTAACCAATCATGGGGTAGAGCTTTTAGATGTCTACATTGGCGCTGGTAGCCTGCTAGCCGGCTCTGCACGGGTCAATCAAGAAGCACTAGACAAAGAGAATGAGATTCTCCAGCAAGAGAAGTATGAACAACAGAAACGCGAACATACCCGTAAAATGCACTTGCTGGAAGCACAAATATCCGCTCTAAAATTAGATTTAGAAACAGAGCAAGCTGCCCAACAAAAACTCGAAGAGCTCACCACCGAAATAAAAGGTAATCGCGCTGTTTCTAAAGAGAAGCTAACGATAGTAAGAGGCCTCAATAAGAAGCGTAAAACAGCTCCTAACGCGACTTTGAAAAGCGAGCCATCGAGTGAATAGCCTAGCCTCAACACCCGTGGTGCTTAAGCTTTTTATTGCAGGTAATTCCATGCAATCGATGAAAGCGGTGTTAAATATCAATGAAATAATAAAACGGTATCTGAAAGACAACTGTCAACTCGAAGTCATCGATATTTATCAGCAACCTGAAATGGCAAAAATTGAACAGATCATCGCTGTACCTACCTTAATTAAGCATTCTGATGAGCCCGATATTCGGGTCATTGGCAGCCTGTCTGACCACCAACGAGTCCTATATGGGCTAGGTTTAGGTTTAGCCATGAGCGATGGAGTTTCGTAGTAACGAAAATATCATGAGTGAAAATTCTAGTATAAATGACGATGAACGCGCGCTAAATGAAGCGGAAGTGGGTGCCTTAAAGTCTCAAATCACCGAGCTTAAACACGCACTTTCAGCGGTTAGCGCGGGAGAAATCGACGCTATTGTTGATACTAGCGGCGACAACACAATTGTCACCCAGCCTGGGGTGGAATTCGCTTACCGTGCGATGGTTGAGTCAATGAACGAAGGCGCGGCGATCCTGATAGATGAAACCATCGTTTACTGTAATCAGTACTTTGCAAAAATGCTCGAAATGCCTCTTGAAAGAGTGTTAGGTCAAAACCTAATGCGCTTTATACCCCAAAGGGAACAAGAGAACTTTTATGCGTTACTCGTGAGTTGCAAAGAACAACCATTACGCACACACACCATATTTTCAGACGAAAGAGGAGCCGAACTTTCATTACAAATCTCTCTCAATAGCTTATTGATAGAGGAGCAACTGGCTTATTGCATGGTGGTAACAGACCTTTCCGATGAGGTCGTTAAGCAACTACAACTTGCAGCCTCTGTTTATAAGTCCACCAGTGAAGCCATGATGGTCACAGATGAACAACACCTCATCATCTCTATCAATCCGGCCTTCACTCGTATTACGGGCTTCGAAATAGATGACGTTTTCGGGAAAAACCAAAATCTTCTGAGCGACCAAGCATCGAATGCGTTTGAAAAAATTTGGTCCGAACTTGAAACTAAAGACCATTGGACGGGTGAAATTGTTCAACGTAAGAAAAATGGCGAAGAGTTTATTGCCTGGCTAGTGATCAATGTCATCAAAGATGCCTCTGATAGCTATCGGTACATTAGCCTTTTTTCAGATGTAACCGTTCAAAAGCAACTTGAAAACTCGTTAAGAACTCTCTCACAGGCAGTGGAACAGAGCGCCAGTTCGATCGTGATTACCGACCCCGATGCCAACATTGTTTACGCAAACTCTACGTTTTCAACTCATAGTGGCTATAGCTTACAAGAGGTTATGGGGCTTAACTTAAGAATTTTACAGTCGGGTAAAACACCTTCGTCCGTCTTCGAGGAGATGTGGGCCTATTTAACAGCGGGTCAACCTTGGAAAGGCGAGTGGATCAATTGCCGAAAAGATGGTTCTGAATTTATTGAGTCGGTATTAATCTCACCGATCCGCGAAGCGGATGGAAAAATTACGCACTACCTCGCTATCAAAGACGATATTACCGCCAAAAAGCAAGCAGAAGAGCGCATCGAGTATTTAGCTCACTTTGACAACCTAACAAACTTGCCCAACAGAGTGCTTCTCAATGACCGTTTTGAAAAAGCACTTGAATATGCAAAACGACACCGAGAAAAAGTCGCTATTTTCTATATCGATCTTGACCATTTTAAAATGGTGAATGACTCTTTAGGTCATAATATCGGTGACCAATTATTGATTGAAGTCGCGGGCAGACTCATTTCAATTATGCGCGCTCAGGATACTGTTGCACGCATAGGTGGGGATGAATTCGTCATTCTATCTCCAACAACAGATGAACAAGGGGCAGCCCATATCGCCCAAAAAATACTGACCTCAATCGCTCAACCTGTTTATATCAACACTCATCATATTATCTCAACAACATCGGTTGGGATTGCCATCTACCCCAACGATGGTCAGGATATTAATACACTTTCAAAGCACGCTGATGATGCGATGTATCAGGCAAAGAAATCATCAAGAAATACCTACCAGTTCTTTGCACCTGAGATGCAGGTTCACTCGATTCGTACGCTAGAGCTTAGTAATGCCCTTTATATGGCCATAGCCTCGGAGCAACTTGAATTACACTACCAACCCCAGCATTGCATTAAGTCCGGTAAACTTATTGGCGCCGAAGCGCTGATTCGTTGGTTTCATCCAGAGCTAGGTAACATCTCCCCAGGGGAATTTATCCCCATTGCCGAGGATAACGGCCATATTATTCAAATCGGTGAATGGGTGCTTAATTCGGCACTACTGCAAATGAAGGCATGGCTAGCTGAAGGGCTTGAGATACCCCAAGTTGCCGTCAATTTATCCGCTGTCCAATTTAGAAACCCAAATTTACTCAGCAAGATAGAGTCTATTTTAAAAACTCATAACGTCAGCCCAAAATATCTTGAAATCGAACTAACAGAATCCGTTGCGATGGGAAATGCGAAGAACTCCATCAACTTCATTAATAATCTCAATAAAATGGGCATTCGTGTGTCAATTGATGATTTTGGTACCGGATATTCTTCGCTCAGCTATTTAAAACGTTTTAATGTCTACAAACTCAAAATTGATCAATCCTTTGTTCGAGATCTCACTATTGATGAGGATGATAAATCCATTATCGCGTCAATCATCAATCTGGCTAAAAGTTTAGGTATCAGAACTATTGCAGAGGGCGTAGAAACAGCGGAGCAATTAGAGTTTTTAGAAGAGAATGGATGTGACGATGTACAAGGTTATCTGTTCAGCAAAGCTCTACCGGCATCTGATTTTACTCAATATATGCTTAACCTAGCTAAGGAATAAAAACTACTGGCTAAAGGCGAACTCACGCACACAATTACGCCCCTCGCCTTTAGCCAAATATAGGGCCTTATCGGCAGCCCTTAGAAAGTTTTCAGGAGTGTCATATTCTTTTAATGTTGAGACCGCTAGGCCAACACTGATTGTCACGACTCCATTGAAAGAACCTTCATGCTGTAAAGAAAGATTTTCCACACCCATTCTAATCTCTTCCGCTAACTGTCGCGCTTTAGCCTGACCGGTGTAGGCCGCAATAACGCAAAACTCTTCACCACCATAACGCGCTGCTATATCGCTGGCTCGTTTTGCGCAATCTTTAATCACATTAGCTACCTGCTGTAAGCAGGAATCACCCGCCTGATGTCCATACAAGTCGTTATATTTCTTAAAGTCATCAATATCAATCATGAGTAATGCAAGGGGTTGAAGAGCATGACCAGACCGATCCCATTCATGCTGTAACGCTTCATCAAAATGTCTACGATTAAATAGACCCGTAAGCGAATCGTGCACCGAAAGCTCTGCTAATTTTTTATTAGCCACTCTCAGCTCTTCGGCATTTTTCTCGATAAGCACTCTCGCCTTTTCAGATTCCAGGTTCATTTTACGTAACTGATTTTCCGTTGACACCGCTTCAATTTGAGTTTGCTTAAACAGATGTAACGCAGACGCCAAACGCCCTAACTCACAATCGCCCTTTGGCGGTAAATCAACGTCTAACTGCCCCGCAGCAACTTCCTGCATTGAACGACTCAACCAAGAAAGCCGAGCAATAATATTTTTATTGATATGGAAATACATCATTAGCCCCAAGCCCGTAAGACCAAAGAAAGTAATCAGCGCCAATACTATGAAAAAATCATTTTTAGTTTCAGTCGCGTATACCCGAGCTTGTTCTACACTAGCTAATCCATCGGCTACCAATTGCTCGGTTTCGAATTCGATTTTATTTCCAATATCTCTGTTCGCATGGATAAGCATTTGGCCTTGCTTAAATAAAGTCAGTTCCGCTTCCCGCTTCGCCACAATACCGTTGTCTGCCAAAATCAGTCCTTGTAACTCACTAAACGCTTGGGACAAATTTTGAGCGACCTCTTTTGGTAAGCTTTTGTAAGTCAGCTGCGTTTCGTGAAACGTTGACGAGAGTACATCTTTATTTAGGTGTAGCTGCTCTTTGGTTATCGACTGACTTGCTAGCAGCAACTCACCATGTATCGATTCTATCTCTCCATAAAAGCGCGTAATTGGAATTGATCTACTGATATCTGAAGCTAATTGATAGATTTGTTCTTTAGATGAATCCGTTTCCATTAACAACTGTTCTAATATCGCGCTATCTCCGAGCAGAATTCGAATGCGGTAAACTAACTGTTGCTGGAAAACTTGAAGGTTAAGTAAAGCTCTTTGATGCAGTTGCGTACGCTCCGTGGCCATTTTGAGGCGCGCCTCAACGATACCGCGTAAACTCAGCAAATTTTCTTCGAGCTGACTCACCAGTGAATGGGTATTTTTGACGTCATAAATACCTGTATCGAGTGCATCAAGTGCCTCTTTTAAGGCATTTAGGTTTTTCTCAACTAATGTAAAGGAGACTGACGCCTCTTTCTGAGTCAAAATAAAGCCCAATGGGGCGGCTGAGGCATTGAGTGCATCAACCGCTTTTGCAACTCTTAGCACCTCAATGGTTGAGGGCATTTTCTCTTCGAGTACATAATTAAGAGAGTCACTCACCTTCTCGGTCGCTAGTAAGGCAGCGGCGGCAATCAAAACAAAGATAAACAACATAGCACCAAAACCTAGGTATAAGCTGGCTCGAATCCCTAAGTTTTGCAGTCTTGTTGACATAGGTATCATCTTTTAATCATCTCTAGAGTCAGAAAGCATTGATGCTTCAATCCACCAAAACCCGTTGCTCGCCTTTCCATTGATACCAAACAAACGCAGGGTATTCAGTGATAATATCGCCTTTATTATCAAATGAGATTAATCCCAAAATTGTGTTTAAGGGGGCCTCTCGCAACGCACTCGCTACCGCAGCGGCTTCAAATGACTGAGCTCGCTTAACACCCAAAATCCAAGCTTGAGTCGCCGCATAAGCCAGTAATGTATAACCCACCGGTTCTTGCCCTAACGCCTTGATAGCTGCTTGAGCTTTAGATGTGGTTTCAAACTGTTTCACCTCTGGTGGAAAGGTAAAAAAACTCCCTTCAGCAGATTCTCCAGCGGTTTCGGCAAATACTTTTGATACAAGGGTGTCACTACTTAATACATCAAATCGAGCATTTAGCTGTCGCGCCTGACGCATAAAAACACCCAAGTCTAATCCGCCACCCACGATATAAATAACATCTAGGTCAGATTCGACTAATGTGTTTATTTCAGACGCATAGGACGGTGAAGAG
>DAIRSP010000111.1:0-5376 GCA_036804365.1 Neptunomonas sp.
AGATGGTTTTGGAATGGCAATGCAATTGAGACGTTTTCAGAAGAAAAAATAAACCCCAGTAAAAATCCCGGGGTTTATCAGCAGCCGAAGGACTCATCGAGTCCTTTAATGCTTTTAGATTAGAATGTAATAATTAAACCTGTTTTAAATAACGCTTCGCTATTTTCGAATTTCATACTATCTACTTCAGCATGACTTGTTACAAAGTTATAAGCATCGTAATCAGTGTAAGTATATTCAAAACGCATTGCGGCTTGATTGGACAAAGGAACCTCTGCACCTAAACCAAAGCGTTTACCTTTAATATTATCGTCCCTATCAACATAGTTGTTTGAGTTACCGCCTTTTGTCCATTCAGTATTCAGCTTACTCTTCACTACGCCATAGCGAGCGTAAAGCAGCGCACCACTATCAAGGGTATAACCCGCTCTTAGACCTAACCCATAACTCCCTTTTTTGTCTAGCGCAAAGTCACGACCATCGGGTGTTCTAACATGATCCCATGCTGATTTCCCAGATTCAATCTCCGCCTCAAGACCTAAAAATAAGCGATCATAAGTAACACCATAACCTAGTAAACCACTTAATTTAAGCCCTGTTTCATTGGCAAAATCACCGAAAAAATCTGACGTAGTTGAGTTATCATTATGAACACCGGAAGCCTGAGAAGCTAAGGCACCATGTCCCACTAGTAGACCTGCATAAACACCGTCATGATCAGCCTTGATAGGCTTAACAACCCGGCTCTGTTTATCAAAATACCAACCTAAACCTACACTAAACTTAGCTGAGTTATTATCAAAATCAGCACTATCCGGAGCACCAGTATTATCTAAATAATCCACGGTGTAAGAGTTATAATCCGTTAGGCTATAGTCCATCCGAACAAACAACTGATCAGTGGCAGGTATATCCACGCCTAAACCGTAACGCTTACCTGTTTTTGAATCTTGATCATCATAGCCAATTGGCTGATTATTCACTTTATTAAATGTATCAAACTCGGCTTTCACTATGCCTAAACGCCCATAGATTAACGAACCACCAAGCGTTTCATAGCCCAACTTCACTCCAGCTCCAAAGCTATTGTTTTCAGAAAGTTCTATAGTTTGAGATTCAGCTTTGGTTTTCTGATGTTCAACTTTGGTGAGACTCTTTTCATATTCCGCTTCTAAACCCAGATAAACATCATCTATGCGCCATCCATAACCGATAAATAGACTGTTATCCGATCCGTTATCGCCATATTCAGCTATATCAGTAACGCCATCTACTTTTGAAAGTAGATTTTGACGACCATATAATGCGCCGGCATAAAATCCACTCCAGTCAAAATCACTCTTAGCTATTGTTAATGTAGAAAAACCCGCTGGCATCTTTTCATAATGCGTTGGATATAACAGAGCACCTACTGTAAAGAATATCTGACGATCAAAGTAATTCTCATAATTTTGAATATTGGCACTATTGGTAGCGTTGCCATACTCATCACCTAAACGACTGACAGATGAATCACGACCGGAGATACTATAACTAGCATCGAAGTAAATATTAGGTGTGAAGAAATGGCGGTAGCTTATACCCGTATCAAAAATAGTATCTTCACGATCTATTTCTTGATAATCATCTTTAGCTACTCCGACAAATGCAGAGAGGGAATTTTTAGTGTTGAATCTATGATCAACACCAAAACCTAAACGTGTCATTAAATACCCTGGCGTGCCAGATAAGGTAGTCTCTTCTAATGAGCGTTTGAGCGTAGCTGTTAAATTCGTTTGTGGTGTCATATACCATTTAACATTACCTCCGAAGTCAAAAGCGGTAACATCGTCGAAGCGTGAATCATCATAATATTGATACAGTACACCCACATAGCCTTCGCCTCGTACCCGCTCTGCTAGCGCGCCTTCAACACCTATGCTCATTCGATAACCATCGGAGTCGCGAGCATAGCCGTTATCATCTAATTGGCTATCATACTCACGTTTGTCATAAACAGCTTGAACGAATGGATGAATTTTTTGCCCGCCATCGTACGTTAAGCGTGCCCCAAAACCTACAAGGTCTCTATCACGATCATCTTGGTTAATTGTACCTCCACCGGTTGCATCAACATTATCGAAATTCAATTTTTCTAGGGTAGCTCCAATACGTAATGCTAAGCTATCCCACTTATTCGCAGCACCTGCATGCAATTGAACCGAGTTATAACTAACAGGATCTTTACCAAATATCTCATCAGGATTACCACGGTCTTCATGTTCTTGACTGAAATTAATACCTGCAAAAACATTGGCCGTGTCAGACAGGTCATATCGACCCTCAGTGCCAACCCAATAGTCAGTATAATTTTCGGATGAATACTTTTTAAAGACACCATTTTCAAAGCCTGCACTTAGGCTAACGGCATGTTGCTGCCAGTCAGACTCGATACCTAGATCGCCCGCTATTCCATAAACTGTGTCACTTTGTTCATCATCATGCTGAGCAAAAACATTACTATCATGTCCATAGAAGAGTCTTAATTCCGGCTTAGCAACGAAGTCATTGATGACAAAGCCATCAGACTCAGTAAGTGGCTTACTTGGCTCATCAGCATAAGAAAGATGCGCGGTTAAGGGAGTTGTTACTGCAAGTGCTGCGAATATAGACTTGTATTTCATTCGATAACCTTTCCCTGTTATTTATTGCGTAATTCATACTATCGGCTTCAAGCCAGCGAAAAATTGACACTCATCAACCAATAGGCAGAACATGCAACTATTTATTAGATACTGTTAATATACTAACCCATCGAGACAGATTTAGAACCCTACAAAAGTCAAAATCCAAGACAATCAGCGAAAATACCCCAGAAATTTATCAAGATGGAAACTCTCAACTTGTTTAAGCTACCTCTCTGGTAAAAACCAACTATAATTTCCACATCGATTTATCAAAGGCACTGTCCATGCAGACTAAACAATCTATCTCCATCTTTAATCTTGTATGGAGCTCTTTTGCCAAAAGCGCCCTCATCCCTATTCTTTTTATCGAATTAGCCCTGATTGCTGCCTACCTTATTACCAACAACTATATTCGTGATGAGAACATAAAGGCGGCATACAAAAATGCTGAGGCCCAATTGCAAGAGATTGCTAAATTGGAAGCAGAGTCAATTTCGAGCAAACTCGATACAGTTACCCAGTTAACCAGCCTGTTTGCTCACTCGACACAGAATGCTTACGCCAACCAGATAACCCCATCTAAAGAGGAAATGGATCGCTATGCATTTTCAAATGGGGCTTGGTATACCACGCAAGACAATGGCAATGCTGCGCTTTTTTATTCCTCTATCTCGGCTGTGGGTGAACGTGAAAAAAATAAAGCATGGCAACTATCACAGATCGATCCCCTTATGAAGCATTTGGTAAACACCAATAGCTTAGTCACTCAGGCTTATTTAAATACCCATGATTCGATGAATCGAATCTACCCATACTTTGCCGTTTTAGAACAATATCCCCCTGATATGGATATCCCATCCTATAACTTTTATTACGATGCTGACTTGATCCATAACCCCACTCGTCAACCCGTATGGACCGATGTGTATATTGATCCAGCAGGACAGGGTTGGATGGCCTCCTGTATTGCACCTGTCTATCGTAAAGGCAGTGATTTTCTAGAGGGCGTCGTTGGACTAGATATTACCGTCACTGAAATTGTTCAGAAGGTCTTAAAACTAAGCCTATCTTGGGATAGCTATGCGGTTTTATTGGATAGCAACGGCAGTATTATGGCCGTACCTGCTGCGGGTGAAAGTGATTGGGGACTCGATAGACTCACTGACTACAAATACGACAAAGCCATTCAAGAAGATACCTTCCGATCCGACCAATATAATCTCTATAAACGCTCGGATACTGCACAGCTCGCGGAAGTGTTGAAAAAGCAAGAAACAGGATTGTTCAATATCAGTCTCAACAACAAAGACAAATTAGCCTCTTGGTCCACCATCAATGGTACTCGCTGGAAACTCCTGGTCGTTGTTGATGAAGATAACTTGTACGCAGAACCACGACGATTGAAAAATAAGTTTGAGAATATCGGCTTTGCAATGCTCGGCATTTTGATATTTTTCTATCTTGTGTTTTTTGTCTACTTATACAACAAATCTTATCGACTGAGTTTACGTATTTCATCGCCCTTGCAAACACTGGGTAAAATGATGATTGCCATTGGCCGAGGTGAGTATATTCAGAAACATACAGAAAGTGATGTCACTGAAATTAAGCTTACTGCAGACGGTTTAGTCAGCATGGGTAAGCAATTAGAGACAAGTAGCCAAGCCCTCGCTGAATCCAAAAAAGCACTCCAAAGCCTTAATAAAGACCTAGAAGATCGTGTGATTGAAAGAACGTCGGAACTTGAAAGTGCTAACAATCAACTGATTATCGAAAAAGAAGCTCAGTCAAAGTTAATTAAAGAGCTTCACTCTACTCAGCGCCAACTTATTCAGTCGGAAAAGATGGCCTCCGTTGGTCAACTTGCTGCCGGTGTGGCACATGAAATCAACAACCCATTAGCTTTTGTAAACTCCAATGTTACGACACTCAAAGATTATACAAAAAGCCTGGGCCAACTGATTGATCAACAAGCAGAAATCTTAAACGAGTGCCATCAAACAGCGCGCGCCAATGAACTTCAGAAAACAGCCGATTATGCGTTTATCAAAGAAGAGCTGACTGATATTTTTAAAGATACCGAAGTAGGTATCTACCGTATTAGAACGATCATTGACAATTTACGTAGCTTTGCCCATCCAAGCCGAAATGTGTGGCAAAAGACAGATCTTAACGAGTGTATTAATAACACCCTCGCTATTGCCAATAATGAAATCAAATACAAAGCTAACATCACTTTAAATCTGACTCAGGATGCCAATATTGAGTGCGTGCCTTCACAAATCAGCCAAGTGCTTCTAAATGTAGTCGTCAATGCAGTACAGGCTCTGGAAACCAAGGGTAATATTAGCATCTCTACAGAGCCTGAACACGATGGGATCAGCGTGCGCATTACCGATACGGGTAAGGGCATTCCGAAAGAGATCATCAATAAAATTTACGATCCCTTCTTCACGACAAAGGATGTGGGAAGTGGCACAGGCCTCGGTCTCTCTATCTGCTATGAAATAGTTAAAACACATAGCGGCACGATTGATGTCAGCAGTGAAGAGGGTAAAGGCACTAGTTTTAAAATTTGGTTACCTAGACAACAAAAGCTCACAGAGTAAAGAAACGCAGCAACAGTATTGGAATAAAACCTGCATGGCTTCTGATTAACCATCTAATGAGGAAGCCTATATGATTAGTAATCGTGAAGAAGTCACGCAGA
>DAIRSP010000111.1:5476-8978 GCA_036804365.1 Neptunomonas sp.
TAACCATCTAATGAGGAAGCCTATATGATTAGTAATCGTGAAGAAGTCACGCAGAGGTAAGCTTTTCGATTTATCCGATGAAGCGGTTGCGTGGTTACAGGTCGTGCCTTACAAAGGTTCACTGCCGACCGCAGTACCGACTGACCCTCTGATTTACCGCCTCTATGAGCTCGTTAATGTCTATGGAACGAGCATCAAAGAACTTATACATGAGGAGTTTGGAGATGGCATCATGAGTGCCATCGACTTTTCCATGGATATTCAACGTGAAGAAAACAGTAACGGAGATCGAGTGAATCTAGTGATGTCAGGCAAGTTTTTACCCTATAAATCCTACTGAACCAACACAGAACAACTATCAGAAAAACGCCCTACGTCGGGGCGTTTTATAGAACATTACAAGGCCGGTCAGTCATCCCGATTCATCACTGTGAGCAACTCAATTTCAAAATGAAGATCAGAGTTAGGCGGTACCATACTGCCAATTTGCCGCTCCCCATAGGCTAATGAAGCCGGTACAAATAACTTTCGCTTACCACCCTCTTTCATACCTAACAAACCCTGCACCCAACCTTGGATAACACGTTTCTGACTTAAAACGCACTCAAATGGCTGACCTTTTTGATAGGAGGAATCAAACTCTGTGCCATCCACTAGCCAACCTCGGTAATGTGCCGTAAATAGCGCTCCTTTTTGAATAGTCTTACCAGAGCCCACAACAAGATCTTCAATAATTAACTCGTTTTGCATCTTCTTAATACTTTTAATAAATGAATTATCAGGATTTTAGGGACTCACATTAAGAATATAAAGTCCGGCACACATGATGAAGACAATAATTGATATCCATCGCATCAACCGATTACCTAGGAGGCATCCATTGATATAAATTGAATTGGTCGGAACGAGAGGATTTGAACCTCCGACCCCTTGCACCCCATGCAAGTGCGCTACCAAGCTGCGCTACGTTCCGATTTTACAGAAGTATGATCTGTAGAAGAGGTTTTTATTTTAACCTAAGCGTTTGATATTGTGAAGATTATCGTTTCTTCAATGTCACAAGAATAGACTCAAGTTCACCAATGGTTTGACGTAATAGCTCTTTGTAGCGAATATTGTCATCACCACTCTGTTGGCTATTAAACCATTGTTTAGCACCACTAATCGTATAGCCCTGATCATGCAATAAACTTTTAATCTGGCGTATTAGTAATACATCTTGCTGTTGATAATAGCGGCGGTTGTTGCGCTTAACGGGCTTAATCTGATCGAACTCTTGCTCCCAGTAACGTAATACGTGCGCTTTTACATCGCATAACGTAGATACTTCACCAATGGTGAAGTATCGTTTACTCGGGATAGCAGGGAGATCAGGCTGTTTCGGACCTGCTGTCTGCATAGGCGTCTACACGGTCCTTTAATTTTTGGCCTGGGCGGAATGTAACCACTCGGCGAGCTGAGATAGGTACCTCTTCACCTGTTTTGGGGTTACGTCCCGGACGTTGTCGTTTGTCGCGCAGGTCAAAGTTTCCAAATCCGGATAACTTGACCTGCTCATTCGCAGCAAGGCTTTCACGAATTTCATCAAAAAAGGATTCAACCATATCCTTAGCTTCTCGCTTGTTAAGACCTAACTCTTCGTACAAACGTTCTGCCATGTCTGCCTTTGTCAAAGAACTCATGAACACCACCCTTGCTTAAATTAATCTCTTAAGGTTGCTCCTACAGATGTCTTCAGTGCTTCGAGCACATTTTGTACAGCTGTATTGATCTCGTCATCATTAAGAGTGCGTGATGGATGCTGCCAGGTCAAGCCCAAAGCGATACTTTTTCTTCCTACTTCAATGCCTTGGCCCTGGTATACGTCAAAAAGTGTGACCTTTTTAAGATACTCACCGGCATTATCAACAGCGACTTGTCTAATCGACTCATAAGCTACTGTTTCATCCACTAAGAGTGCTAGATCACGACGCGACTCTGGGAACTTAGATAGCAATGAAAATTTAGCCAATTTACCGGCCAGTAGCGGCTCTAATCGCAGTTCAAATAGATAGACTGGGCCAGCCAAATCGAGTTCTTTTAACAAAGCAGGGTGCAATGCACCGATGACGCCAACGGTTTCGCCTGCACGTTCAATACGTGCGGTTTGCCCTGGGTGTAGCGCAACATGCTTATCGGCAACAAAGCGATACTGGTTGCCTGCACCACCTAAGTTAAGGACCGCCTCTAGATCGCCTTTGATATCAAAGAAATCAACCGGTTGAGATTTACCCGTCCAACGTTCTGGATCACGATTACCTGATAGCAAGCCCGCCAGTACGTTTTCTTGTACTAACTCATCACCTATCGGTAAGAAACGCTGTCCAGTTTCAAATAAACGCACGCGCGTTTGCTGACGGTTTTGATTGTACTGTAGTGCTTTCACTAATCCTGGCCAGATTGTTGTTCTCATCACAGCCATCTCAGCTGAAATAGGATTCGCCAAGGCTAAGGCATTGAATTGGTCATCAAACTGTTTTTGCAAACCCGCTTCGATAAAACTGTAGGTGATCGCTTCCTGATATCCTAGTGCCACTAGTGTGCGGCGTAGGCTTTGAATCGTCACTTTAGATTCATCAATAGGCGTAAACGGCAGAGATGCCGTAGGGACTTTAACAGGCAGGTTGTTGTAGCCGTAAACACGCGCCAACTCTTCAATCAAATCAACTTCAATACTGATATCAAAGCGATAAGATGGGATAGCAACTGTCCACTCCCCCGCACCATTTGCAGTCACATTCATACCCAAACGCGTTAGAATTTCTTCAATTTCGGCAGATTGCATTTCGAACGCTAACATAGCATTCACTTTTGCATGACGCAGCGTCACTGTTCTGGCAGCAGGCAGGTGTGTTTCACTGACAGCTTCGCTTACAGGGCCCGCTTGCCCGCCTACTATCTCAAGTAACAAGGCAGTCGCGCGTTCAATAGCATCATGTTGTAGCTGCCAGTCAACGCCGCGCTCATAACGGTGTGATGCATCGGTGTGTAAGCCGTAAGCACGCGCCTTACCCGCGATAGCGATTTGATCAAAGAAAGCGCATTCTAAAAAGATATCTTTTGACTCAGTCGTCACACCAGTGCTTTCACCACCAAAGATGCCAGCCATAGCAACAGGGCCAGACTCATCAGCAATGACCAGTGTGTCAGTATTCAGCGTCACTTCGTTACCATCTAATAGCGTGAGCTTTTCGCCCTCTTTAGGCATGCGAACGCTGATTGAACCTTGTAACTTATTCAGATCGAATGCGTGTAATGGCTGACCTAGCTCTAACAATACATAGTTGGTTACGTCAACAACCGGGTCAATCGAGCGAATGCCTGAGCGGCGGAGTTTTTCTACCATCCACTGGGGTGATTCAGCTTTAACATTGATATTACGGATAACACGCCCTAAATAACGCGGGCATGCCGCTGGCGCATCCAGCGTCACCGCAAAAGTCTCCTCGATGGTTGCCGGTAC
>DAIRSP010000112.1:0-787 GCA_036804365.1 Neptunomonas sp.
ATGTATTACCTAACCCCGAGGCTTGTTTGATTACCGGTATAACACCACAGGAAGCGCTGCAAAAAGGGATGCCGGAAGCAGAGTTTATTTCTATTATTCATGCAGAGTTGTCTAAACCGGGTACCTGTGGAGTGGGCTATAACAGCATTCGGTTTGATGATGAGGTCACTCGCTATACCCTGTACCGTAACTTTTTCGACCCCTATGCGCGTGAATGGCAAAATGGTTGTTCTCGTTGGGATATTATCGACATGCTTCGCCTCACCCGCGCTTTACGACCCGATGGGATCGTCTGGCCGGTTAATGATGAGGGGCGACCGAGCCTTAAATTAGAAGATTTGACCAAAGCCAATGGTATTGATCATGGCCATGCGCATGATGCCTTGTCGGATGTGTATGCGACCATTGCGTTAGCTAAATTGGTGAAAGAACGTCAGCCAAAGCTCTATGATTATGTGCTTGCCAATAAAGATAAGGCGTCGATTCAGCGGATGCTAGATGTAGCTAACATGAAACCCGTGCTACATGTGTCGTCTCGTTATCCGGTTGAGTTAGGTAATCTAGCTGTGGTTGCACCGATTGGTGCTCATCCGACTAACAAAAATAGCACGCTAGTGTGGGATCTTCGGGTTGATCCAACGCCGTTGCTCACCCTGACTGCGAAAGAGATTAAGCATTATATGTATCTGCCTGCTGAGCAGCGTTCAGAGGCTGATCCTAAAATCGCTTTAAAACAGGTTCATGCTAACAAAAGTCCGATTCTTGCACCGGCGGGGATGCTCAATAC
>DAIRSP010000112.1:797-8778 GCA_036804365.1 Neptunomonas sp.
GTTTGGCATAGTGGGCGATGTCTGTCGAACACATTTAACCATGTTGCGAAATAGTCCTGAACTTAAAGGCAAGTTAGCCGATATTATGCAAGATGATGGTTTTGAATCGGACGGCGATCCGGATCATATGCTGTATTCGGGTGGTTTCTTCTCGGATACGGATAAAAAGATGATGCAGCAAGTGCGGGAGTGTGCTCCGGAGGCACTAGCTGAGCTAGATTTGGCGTTTCAGGATCCTCGGTTAGAAGAGATGCTTTTTCGTTACCGAGCGAGAAATTATCTACAAACATTAAGTGAAGATGAATTGTTGCAGTGGGAAAGCTACCGCAAGGATAAGCTGCTAACACCCGATAAGCGTGGATTTTTAACCATGAGCGTATTTTACGAAAAATTGAATGCCCTGTATCAAACGCCGAATTTGTCGATAGATCAGCGGGCTATTTTGGAAGAACTCGCTATCTATGCGGAATCTATCTATCCGATGGATATGACATGGTAAAAACGGGGTTGTTTGGCGTGCTGCTTCTGTTAAATACCGGCGTGTTATTCGCCGGTAAGGACGCGCCTATCCCCTATGATGTGACTCAGCCTGCTGGGTTTTCAGAAGGTGTTTACGATGGCAAAACGGCCTATGATCGCCGTCGTAGAGGTAGCTATGATAGCGAGCCCATGACTGAGGTAGTGTTTAGAGATAAACCTTCTGACTTACCCCCACCGACTGTGATTGCACCTTCCCCATTGCCGATCGTTAGAGAGTTTGCCGCCGGTAAGGTCTTCACTAAAAAAGATTTGAAAGGTGAAGATGCTGTGTTTCAGCGGATTGCCGATGATGTTGAGACAGACCGCTGTATTTGGGATCCGGAGTCCTGTTCACCTTTGATGATTATTAATGGTGTAGACAAACAGGCGGCTGCTGATCCCCTCGCAGCACCGGCGCGTCGCCAATTCTTACCCTCTGATGCAGAATAGCTGACCGGCATTCAGCTCAGCGAGCCGGTCAGGTTTTCGCTTTCCAATCTAGTTCGCTTGTTTGCCTTCGTTTTTCACAATCATCGTACGGTTTTGTAACGCTTTGAGCATCGCTCTTAATGCATCGACATTGAGTTCATTAATAGCGCTACTCAGGGTTTCTCTGCTGTCAAAATTGAGCAGATCCATATCGATCTCTTGCCAATAGCGATTGGTTCTATCATTCAGCTGACGGTCTTGTTCATTAATGCGTGCTAACACACTCGCTTTAAACTGGATGAGTTGCTCATCCGTCATCTGTTGCAGCGACTCTGAAAAGTTAGCTAGGAAGCTGTTCATTCGTTCAATGATGGTAGGGGCCGACGTTGAGGGAGATTGGACGACTAGCCCTAACCCCGCTTTTTTGCGGATTGTTAAAGGGCTAGCAAAAACGATATAACCCAGTTGTTGCTCTGTACGAAGCTGATCATAGAAGGGCGCTGAGATAATTTCACTGAGCAGTGTCACTGCCGCTTGCGAGGGAGTGGAATCGTCTGGGGCCTGAAGATACATCAACACGCCTGAATCATTATGATCTATCTTCACATTGATTAAACGCGGTTCTTGAGTACCTAAGGTTAGGATGTCTAGGTCAGGCGCATTCTCGCCTAGCAGAGCCGGGTTGAGCTGAGTGACGAGCGTATCAGCAACATCCTTAGCTTGGGTCAGTGTCATATTGCCGTGAACTAATATTCTTAGTTCAGCCGAGCCAAATAGATTATCAGCAATTTGAAGCATCTGATCTAAGCTGATTTGCGCAGCGGCTTGTTCGGTTTCGGCTAATGAGTAGGACTTCATCAGTTTTTCGTAAGCGACCCGATAGAGTTGGTTGTAGGGCTTTTCACTGTGATTATTGGCAAGTTGTTCGCGATAGTCGCCCAGTATGCGTTTAAAGCGCGCCTTGTTTGCTTCAGGGTGACGAAGCGCTTTGGCTATATGCGATGCAAGTACAACGAGTTTTTCATTGTACCCCGAGATTTTTACGCTGATACCGCGCTGGTGGGTGTAGATGCGCGCACTCAGGCCTGCCATCCCTGCGTCGTAAAGTATCTTATTCAACTGATCGCTGACCATCTCTGAATAAAGGGCGAGTGCGACCATGGAGGAGGCGTCGGTGCGGCCAGTTTCTGACAGCAGGGTAAAGTAAAGATCAGCTTTGGGGACTTTAAAATCATGGTCTGGTTTAAACCAAAGCTTAACGCCCGCACGGTTGGTTGCAATTTGGATCGGATGATTGGGTGCAATATCTTGTGCTTTTTGTAAGCTCACATCATTAGCGATAAAGGGGTTCTCTTTGCGCACAAAGAGGGCAGGGTTTGTAGCTGCGTTAACCCAGCTTTGGAGTTTTTCTTGTGGTAGCGCTTTAATGCTATAAGGGGTTTGGTAGTATTTTTCAGTTTTATCAGTCGCGATGTTTTTGGCCTGAACACTCAAAATCATGTTGTCAGGTCGTATAGCATCTAGAAACAGGTTAATAGCCGAAGGGTCATACTGTTCGAGAATAAAGGGCGCATCAATCCAATGCGCTTCTGGATAGTCCTGCATCCTTTGCGCTAGGGTGGTTACGTAGTGGATAGGCTCCTGCTCGGCCAGAAATTGGAATGCCTGCTGGTTCAGTCGTTGTTCTTCATAATAGATGGCGGCGCTGATCCCTTGTTGTTTTAAAACCTGCGCATAGCTAAAGAATAAACTCACGATATCATCGATATGTTTATATCCTTCGGGGGTTAGGCTGATATACACATTAAAACTGTTTTCATGTGTGTACTCTTCGCCCGATGACGCTCCTAAGCCGGTTGCCCAGCCTTTCTCTTTTAATAATGCTAATAAACTGCCCTCACCCTCGTAACCTATTAGGCTGCTAACCAGTTGCAGTGGCTGTGTTTTCCAATAAGGTAATGCCGCGGGCGTAGGGAAGCTTAGACTCAAAGCTCGGGTGTCTTGGATGGTTTTGATATGGATCTGCATAGGCAGTTGCGACTTGTTGAACAGGGGGTGTTCAATGGTCAGCGGTGCTAGTGCTTTATTTTTAATGGCTGAAAAATATGTTTTGGCAAGCTGTCCCAGCGTTTCCAGATCCTGCTGGCCAAGGATAACCAGCTTCATACGGTTCGCTGAATAGTGTTGGTCGTAAAAGGCAATGAGGTCTTGCCTTAGACCTACTTCCTTATCTGTCGGTAGGGTATCTAAATTGCCTACCGCAAATTGACTAGCAGGGTGCAGTGGGTTCATCGCTTGCTGAGTAGCGGCATAAATGCGTCGGCCATCGTCATTTTGTTTGGCACTGTATTCAGAATGCACGGCATGGCGCTCTCTGTCGGCGTATTCTGCTGAAAAGAGCGGGGCAATGAAAAATTGAGAAAAGCGGTCTATCGCTGGTTCAAGGTCGGTTGCGTTGATGTCAAAAAAGTAATTGGTGTTTTGCAACGCAGTAAAGGCGTTATGTGATCCACCGTGAGATTGGATAAAGGCTTGATAATCACCGGCTTGGGGATACTTTTGTGTTCCTAAAAATAGCATGTGCTCTAAAAAGTGGGCGAGACCGGCACGGTTTTCTGGGTTGGATGCAGAGCCAAAGCCTAGATCCAGAGATACGGCAGCTTTGTCCGTTGTTGGGTCAGATATAAGCAGTACTTGCAGTTGGTTGTCTAGCTGGATGGATGCGTAACTGCGTTTGTCGTTTGGGCTTTTATTGATTGTTGCAGACCAACTGACCGATGCATAAAGCAATATAAGAAAGAGTGAGATTGTCTGCTGGACTCTAAGGGTAACGCGCGTTCGCATTTTAAGCCTCTGAAAAGATAAGAATTATTTAACACATCCCAGTGAGGAGCTTGAGCTATTGGATAGACAGTAACTTAATATTAGAGTTCCGTGAATCAAGATAGCCATATTTATCAACACTCGATACAATCCAATGCGTCGATAGTCTCAGTTTTATACTTATAAGGAAGTCATCATGAATCGCGAGAAGGTTATTTTTGCATTTTTTATCGTCCTTGCTCTTACTCTCAACTTTGGCTTTTTCCTTGGTGATATCGACCAAGAGATTCATCACAATGCCTATGAGCTCTTCGCTGCGCTGATTGTGAGTTTAATCTGTACCGTTTTAAAGTTTGGCGATCGTACCCATCTTGGCGCACTGATGTTAGCCACCAGTTTAGTGGCTGATCTACAGTTGGTGATAGCAGCTTTCCTTTGGGGTTTTGCTGAACAGATCAGCGGGGGCATGACACCTGCGATGATGGTGAGTATTATTTCGTTGTCGGGCGGTGCATTATTGGCCAATATTGTCTCTGTGGTCTTGCTGGTTGTTGAAACGATTGTTGTCCGCCGCTAAATCATGAACAACGTTTTATACTTGCTACTGCGGCGCTTGCGGGTGCCGTTAATTACACTCATTGTAGTTTACTCCATCTCCATCCTCGGGTTTGTATTGATTCCCGGACAGGATGATCAGGGTAACGTTTGGCGTATGGGCTTTTTTCATGCGGCTTACTTTGTCTCCTTTATGGGGTCTACAATAGGTTTTGGTGAAATACCTTATCCCTTTACTGACGCTCAGCGTATGTGGACGCTGATCATGATCTATGCAACTGTGGTTGCATGGCTCTACGGTATCGGTTCTATGTTAGCGTTACTCCAAGAGCCGGTGTTTGGTCGGTTAATGCATCGTCGTTCCTTTACCAGTGAAGTCGAAAATATCGCTGAACCTTTTTACTTGGTCTGCGGCTATGGCGTGACGGGTCGAGTGGTTACTCACAAACTGACCCATAGAGATATTCGTGCGGTGGTTGTCGATTTGAATCAGGAAAGGATAGATGACTTGGAAATGGATTTCTTACCCATTCCTGTGCCTGGCCTTTGTTCTGATGCAGCCTTGCCAGATGTGCTCTACGATGCGGGTTTGAAAAGTCCACAATGTATTGGCGTGCTGGCTTTAACCAATGACGATAGCACCAATTTAGCGATTTCAATTGCAAGTAAGTTGCTGATGCCCGATCGAATGGTGATCAGTCGAACCGAGTCGAGTGTGACGACCGCTAACCTGTCGTCATTTGGAACAGATTTAGTGGTTGATCCTTTTCAGGCGTATGCCCGCTATCTATCGATGGCAGTCCACTCGCCGTATAAACACCTTGTTTATGATTGGTTGATTAATCCATTTCATCGTCCGTTTTCAAGTGCTTATCAGCAGACCAAGGGACGTTGGATTATTTGTGGTTATGGTCGCTTTGGTCAGGCTCTTTATCAAGCGTTTAAAGCCGATGGCGTTGAAGCTACGGTGATCCATCCTGTTGAGCAGCCGATGAACGAGGCGTGCCATCAGGTCATCGGGTTAGGCACCGAAGCTAAAACGCTTGAAGCCGCTGGTATCAGTACCGCTGTGGGCATAGTTGCAGGCACTGATAACGATGCTAACAATCTCTCCATCATTATGACAGCTCGCCATCTTAAACCTAAACTGGTGACGGTTGTACGTCAAAACTTGGATGCCAATAAACTCATTTTTGCGAACTCCGCTGCGGATTTCGTGATGGAGCCGGGGCGGATTATTGCCAACCAGATTATGGCTCAGATTAAAACGCCTGTGCTGCCCGCATTTATTGAAGCCCTGAAAGACTTTGACGATGTGTGGGCACATACCCTGCTTAACCGCATGAGCAGTGTCGTTGGTGAACACGAGTTAGATAGCTGGGCATTTAAAGTCAGTGAAGAGGAAACGCCTGCAATCGCGATGGTCTTAGCGGATGAGGGGCAGGTTAAAATGAATATTTTCCTTAAAGATCCAAGAGATAGAAAAAAAATGTTGCCCGTATTTCCACTGATGCTTCGTCGTGGAGATGAGATTAAGATGTTACCAGGCGAGCTTAAAGAGTTGCAGTTTGGCGACGAAATTCTATTTTGTGGGCTTAATACTGCCTTTAAGCAAGTTGAGTGGACGGTTAATAATTATAATGTCCTTCAATATGTTCTCACCGGGAAAGAGATGAGTAATACCTTGCTCTCCCGTTTTTTTAGTAAGGATTCCTAATGGCATATTTGCTATTAAGTTTAACGGCTTTATTTTGGGCAGGTAATTTTGTGTTGGGTCGAGCGATGCATTTGGTGATACCACCGATGCTGATGGCGGAGATCCGTTGGAGTTTAGCGTTGGTTATCATCCTTCCTTTTTTACTGCCAAGACTGATTGCAAATCGCGAAGTGATTCGCCGACATTGGCTTAAGTTATCTGTGATGGCTATCTTAAGTGTTGCCAGCTTTAATACCTTGGTTTACATCGGCTTGACGATGACAACAGCGACCAATGCTACCTTGCTTCAATCTGCTGTGCCGATCGTGATCCTGTTAATATCTGGAACATTGCTGAAAGAGCATATTGCCGTTAAGCAGTGGTTGGGCGTTGCTATCTCTCTCTTAGGCGTTATTACCCTGATTACCCAGGGTGATTTGACCCAGTTATTACACCTGCAAATCAACCAAGGCGATATCTGGATCTTAGGTGCGGTGTTAAGTTGGGCAATCTATTCGATTACGCTGCGTTGGCGCCCTGCTGAATTAGACGGCTTTACCTTCTTTGGTGTCACTGTGGCGGTAGGTGTTGTGGTATTACTGCCGTTTGCTTGGTATGACCTCAACCACTCTCAGCCAGTTGTTTGGGAGTTAAATGTTTATTTAACCCTAGTATATATGGCTATTTGCCCCTCTATTTTGGCTTATTTGTTCTGGAATAGAGGAGTTGAGGAACTTGGAGCCCCTAAAGCGGGTCTATTTATACATCTGATGCCTATCTTTGGTTTGTTGTTATCTGCACTCTTTTTGGATGAGACTGTGTACAGCTACCATTTCGTAGGTATGATATTGATCTTTGCAGGTATCTACTTAGCGGTGATATCTGATGTGATGAAACGAATTCGTAAGTCAACTTAAGGAGTTTTATGCGTACTTTTCTAGCTTCATTTATGGTCATGTTATTTGCTTTTGGCGTGGCTGTACCTCACGCGGATGCTGCAAAATTTGGGGGCGGATCAAGCTTTGGTAAAAAGTACAGTGCTCCGAAAAAAGTTCAGCCTGCCATCGCACCGACGCAACAAAAAACCGCGCCTGCAGCAGCATCTGCGGCTAATACAACCAAAAAATCAGGCTTTGGTGGCATGATGGGTGGTTTGTTAGCGGGTGGTTTATTGGGTGCTTTGTTCTTTGGCGGCGCCTTTGATGGCATTCAAGCGATGGATATTATTCTACTCGCACTCTTTGCCTTTATCGCGTTTAAACTCTTTGGAATGTTTCGGCAAAATCAAGCCACGCCTAAATATGCGGGCTTCCCACCGAGCAACGATCAGGCGACACCTGAGGCTAAGCCACAACCACAAGCATTTACTCCTATGTCGGCTGCCACAACACAGTTTGATGAAGCAGAGCTTGTACTTCCTCATTGGTTTAACAAGATCGCGTTCTTAAGTGGTGCACGTGATCACTTTACTAATTTGCAAGCGGCGTGGGATCGTCAAGATTGGAGTGAAATTGGATCTTACACCTCTGCAGACTTGCTAGTTGAGTTGAAGCAAGAGCGTTCGCGTCATCCCGCTGATCAAACTACCGACGTTGTTTCGGTTATGTCTGAGTTGATTAACTTTATTGATAATCAAGATCATGTGGTCGCGAGTATCCACTTTTACGGTTGGATTAAAGAGTCGAATGATCAACAGCCTACCGAGTTCAGTGAAATTTGGCATCTCAGCCGTGATATGAGCGTTGAGAATGCCGATTGGTTTATCGTCGGTATTGAGCAACCCTCGTAACGATGGTTAATGAAAAATGGCGCTTTTGGGCGCCATTTTTTTGCGTTTATTCGTGATCACGAATAAAGACTAAGGTATCACCTTCTGACATCGTTTCAGCAAAGCGATAACCTTCATAATCAAAGGCTTTAAGCTTTTCCGGATCGTTAATGCCCTGATCAATAATATAG
>DAIRSP010000113.1:0-7127 GCA_036804365.1 Neptunomonas sp.
CCACATCACCTTTTTGATTTTTAAGCGGCGTTTTAATCGACTCGACTAACTGCTCTGTTCCATCTTCACTCGGCACCCAAACTTCACGTGATATCAACTCGTTCTTTGAGAATACCTGTAAGTCGTGCTCTCGGGTTGCCTCAATCTCCTTTGTATCTAAAACTTTTTTAAGGCTTTCAGGGCCGTGCCCTACCACATCTTCTCTGGAACTCTTTAAAAAATGGGTAAATGCAGCATTACATTCGATATAGGTTCCATCTAGACTTTTGGCATAGATATGATCAGGGTTAGCATCCATGAGTAAACGCAGTAGCGAATTTTGCTGCTGTTGCTCAGTATATTTAAGCTTAAGTGATCGGTACTGAAGCCACATCCAGCCAAGTAAAAACAACAAGAGTAAAGAAAAGCCCAGCAGCCATAAACCACTATAACTGGAGATCAGGGATGCTTTAGGCATTGAAGGAACATCATTAGCCGAAGGCAGTTTTTCAACTGGAATAGCGTAGCGACTTAACGCCTCATGATTAACCACTAGCTCTACCGGGGTATATTTTTTTGCGGTAAAACTATCGATACTTTTGCCGTTAAAATAAGCTTCTATATACTCGTCAGCCACTTTTCCTTGCAGGGCAGCCGTTGCTACATAGCCTGCAACAGCACCCTCTTTGATGACGGATTCCCAAGGACTATAGATGGGTGCGGACGTACTCTCTCGTATAAGCGTCATACTCTCTTTCAAGGAGAGAGAGTGGCCTGAACTATCTCGATTCATAGGCAGCCGAACAATCGCGCTGTTTGCTGACAGGGAAGCCAGCTTTTCTTTAAGCTGAGGTAATGTCCATCGACTAAAAGACTCGACGCTCACCTCTGGGGTAAGCGCTAACGCCGCTGCATGAAAACGCGCTTGTTCACTTTCACCTTGGTCAGAGTTATCGCTTAACAATAGGAGGTGGTTCAGATTAGGATGAAGCTCTTTAATCAGCTGCAAATTCGCATCGGGAGAGGAGTCTGCGGTTATTCCGAACATTAACTTATCAGCTAAAACCGCTTCAGGAAGCTGATTCACTCCTACGTAGAGCGTCGGGATTCCTTCAAAGAGATCTTGCCGATACTGCATAACAAAATTGATCGCGGGATTATCAATCGCCACGATGACATCTGGACGCTGAACAGATTTGGCGACTAACATCTTGCTCATCACCTGAAACATCAAGCTTTGATCAAAGCGTTTAGCGTCCAAATATTCGATATTATGCGTAACTGCAAAAGAGCTTTTATCCAGATGTTCGACAAGGCTTCGGGTGATTTCATCACACCACGGAAGCCCTTGGTGAAAGGAGTTAAGAATAAGTACATGACGAACAGGCGACATCGTTGCGCCATAAGAGGCACAGGAGATAATGATGCTTATTAAAAACACATACAACCGCCACATCCGTTTGCTTTCCGCCCAGTTTCTGTATTCTGGTTATTATTAAGCCTTAGTATAGACGGTATTTAGCTAACTGCTTTAGCCTGTTCTTAATCTGATAATGCTAAGCTCGTACAGAGAACTCTCTCAGCAAGCCGATCTCTTCCTTCCATAGCGTTTCGTCGATCGTTTCTAAAATCAAAGGAATGCCTCTAAACCTATCATCCTGCATAATATATTTAAAAACTTCCAAACCTATCTCTCCCATTCCTAAACTGTGGTGTCGATCAACCCTTGCGCCTAGCTTTACCTTTGAGTCATTCAAGTGCATGCCACACAGCTTTGAAAAACCAACTAAGCGATCAAACTCAGCGAAAGTCTGTTCACACTCTGCCTGAGTGACAAGAGGATAACCTGCTGCAAAGATATGACAGGTATCGATACACACACCCACTCGAGAGGAATCTGAAACAGCGTCGATTATTTTAGCGACTTGTTCAAAACGATGGCCTAAATTACTGCCCTGCCCTGCCGTTGTTTCAATCACAGCAATGACACTGTCGGTTTCAGCAATAGCCTGATTAATTGACTCCGCAATGCGCTGTAAGCAGTCATCCTCGGTTAAAACGCGTAAATGGCTACCCGGATGAAAATTCAAATAGGTTAGACCCAACTGCTCACAACGTTGCATTTCATCAATAAAAGCTAACCGAGACTTTTCTAACGCCTCGACTTCAGGATGCCCTAAATTAATCAAGTAACTATCGTGAGGTAGTATTTGTTCTGCTGAAAAACCATACTTTTGGCAACGCTCTTTAAAGAGCTTAATGCTTTTGGTCGTTAGCGGCTTAGCATCCCAGCGACGCTGATTCTTGGTAAATAAAGCAAACGCATTCGCCCCAAGCTCATAGGCATTTAGCGGTGCATTTTCTACACCGCCACTAGCGCTTACATGCGCTCCGACATAATAAGGTTTTAACATCATTGGGTTGCTATCAACTACAGCTTGCATGCACCGCCCAAACAATCGTCAAAGTCCATGCTTTCTAACTCTTGACGTTCTGCAAATGCCTGTGACACACGATCAAATAGGTCTTTTTCTTGGTCTGACTGCATCTCACCGGCACGATTAAAAATCGCTACTAAAGCGGTTAACTCTTCAAGTGTAAAATCATTCATTTTGTCATCCTCATCAAATCGATATTTAGCTTATGTGAGTTCGAGGTATTCTATTAACAATTGGACTGTTTTTTGCCCTCGAAACTCGTTTACATCCAGTTTATAGACACAACGGACTTGCTGTGCAGCTTCATTCGGCCAAGTATTCATATCCGCATTAAAGTGGATCGCATCCACCGCTTGACCACTCGAAGGTTCCATCAAAACGAGTTTCAGATGTCGATGCCCGACAATCCGTTGTTGCAAAATCTTAAATTCACCATCAAATAGAGGTTCTGGAAAGTGATGCCCCCATGGGCCTGCCTCTCTCAATTTTTCTGCGAGCGTGAGTGTTAGCTCATCGGGCGCTAATGCACCGTCGGTTTCTAAACGCTGATTAAGGTCACCCTCTCTCAAATACTCTCTCGCCACTTGATCGAACTGCTCTCTAAACAGCGCCAACTTGTCAGCATCTAACGTTAAACCCGCAGCCATCGCGTGGCCACCAAACTTACTGATAAGGCCAGGATTACGGGTGGCGATAAGATCTAGCGCATCTCGGATGTGCAAGCCATTGATAGAACGAGCTGAACCTTTAATTTCACCATTATCGCCAGGTGCAAATGCAATCACCGGACGATGCGTACGTTCTTTGATACGTGAAGCCAGTATACCCACAACACCTTGATGCCAACCTTCATCAAATAAACAGAGCCCAAATGGAAGCGCCTCACTATCGAGGTGTATTTTATCCAACCATGCCAGTGCTTGCTGCTGCATCTCTTGTTCGATACCGCGTCGCTCTAGATTCAGCTGATCTAAGGTTTGGGCTAACTCGCGTGCATACTCTTCATCTTCAGCAAGCAGGCACTCAATGCCGATCGACATATCCTCTAACCGCCCAGCCGCATTTAAACGCGGTGCCAATGCAAAGCCTAAATCACTGGCAACCAGTGTTTCACGCTTACGGCCAGAAATCTCAATCAAGGCGAGTAAGCCTGGCCGTGCATGTCCAGCTCGGATGCGTTGCAGTCCTTGATGGACAAGCGTTCGATTATTGTGTTCTAACGCGACCACATCCGCGACTGTTCCCAATGCCACCAAGTCTAGCAAAGACGCCAAATTAGGAGCAGGCAGTCCTTGCGATTCAAACCAACCTTGTTGCGTTAACGCACGACGTAATGCGATCAGTAGATAAAAAATCACACCGACCCCGCAGGTCGACTTTGCTGGAAACTGACAACCCGGCTGGTTCGGGTTAACTATCGCGACAGCATCAGGGAGCATATTACCGGCTAAATGATGGTCTGTGACGATGACATCCATACCGAGTTGTGCGGCTCTCGCCACCCCCTCTACACTCGATATACCATTATCGACCGTTACCAATAAATGAGGCGCCTGCGTATGTGCCACATCCACTATTTCAGGACTCAGACCATACCCAAACTCAAAGCGATTAGGGACTAAGTACTCAACATTCGCTATCCCCATCATCCTTAGACCCAAAACGGCTACCGCGGTACTGGTTGCACCATCACAATCAAAGTCGCCTACAACCATTACTGACTCACGCTGTTTTAGCGCTTGGATTAAGCGATCGACCGCTTGATCAACCCCTTTCATACTTGCATCAGGGAGCAACTCTTTTAAATTTCGACCTAATTCCTGCTCACTCGTAATTCCTCTGGCTGCATAGATTCGAGCTAAGGCGTACGGGACTTGCTTGAAAATAGGAAGCGTCTCGCTGGGTACCTCTCTTCGATGGATAGAAACCTGCTTCACACGCTCTCCTATAGATTTGAAATAGCCGAGTAACGAAAAAGGCCCGAAAACGGGCCTTTTCAGATCAAGATTAGCTTAAGCCGATTGAATGTGACTCGCAATAAACGCTTGAACATCAGTTAGTTGATTATTCAATACCGTAAGCTGCTCTTCACGCTCAAATAGATCCTTCATATGCTCAGGCAAAGCAGGTGATTCAAGACCCGCTTTTACCACTGCATCAGGAAATTTGACTGGATGCGCAGTCGCTAAGGTAATCATTGGCACAGCCTTATCTCGGATACATTCCCGAGCAGCTTTCACACCAATCGCTGTATGCGGATCAAGTAAATAACCTGTTTCAGCATGGACATCAGCAATCGTTTGGCACGTTGCTTCATCATCGACTGCATAACTATCAAATAGTTCGCGAACCTTCTCCCAACGGGCAGGCTCTAATTGCACTGATTCTGTTTTAAAGCGCTTCATCAGATCATTAATCGCCGCGCCATCTTTATCATAAATATCGAACAACATTCGTTCGAAGTTAGATGACACCATGATATCCATCGATGGAGATAAGGTATGCACTAAACTTTGCTTAGACATATCGTTACCCGAAATAACTCGGTGAAGGATATCGTTATGGTTTGTAGCCACAACTAGCTGCGTAATAGGTAAACCCATCTGTTTAGCAAGATAGCCGGCAAAAATATCACCAAAGTTACCCGTCGGCACAGAGAAAGCCACTGGACGGTGCGGACCACCCACAGCTAAGGAAGCGGAGAAGTAGTATACAATCTGGGACATAATACGTGCCCAGTTGATTGAATTCACTGCACCCAGCTTCATTCCATTAAGGAAGCTCTGATCAGCAAAACTCGCTTTAACCATCTCCTGACAGTCATCGAAGTTTCCTTCCAACGCAATATTATGAACGTTTTCTGCGATGACTGTGGTCATCTGACGACGCTGCACTTCAGAGACGCGATTATGCGGATGCAGAATAAAGATATCGACATGTTTAGAGTGACGACAACCTTCAATCGCAGCCGATCCGGTGTCACCAGAGGTTGCCCCCATAATAACGAGGTGCTCATTACGCTTAACCAACACGTGGTCCATCAAACGGCCTAGCAGCTGTAATGCAAAGTCTTTAAACGCTAAGGTAGGCCCATGAAATAGCTCTAAAACCCACTCGTTTGTGCCGAGTTCTTTTAATGGTGCAACGGCGCTGTGATTAAAACCCGCATAGGTCTCATCAATCATCTTTTTAAGATCAGCATTATCGATGCAATCACTGACAAATGGAGAGATGACTTTGAACGCTAATTCCGCGTATGAAAGACCCGCCCAACTAGCGATCTCCTCTTGAGAGAAGGTCGGCAGCGTCTCCGGCACATATAAACCGCCATCACTCGCCAAACCTGCGAGCAACACTTCTTCAAAGTTCAGGGCAGGCGCCTGACCACGGGTAGAGATATATTTCATGCCTGTTCCTCTTAACCTTGCAAATGTTCTACACGAATACGGGTAACTTTCCCAACAATGTCATCGAGTGCTTCGATAGCCGCAATCGCTTCATCCATTTTCTGTTCTTTAACGCGTTGAGTCAGCATGATCACAGGAACCTGCTCCTCTTCGGTCTCTTTTTGAACAATCGCTTCAATGTTGATGCCATTATCACCTAATATTTTAGTGATACTCGCTAGCACACCCGGCTTTTCAGCAGCTTGCAAGCGCAGGTAATAACCCGTTTCGGTTTCATTCATAGCCAAAATCGGCTTATCAGATAACTCAGACGGTTGGAACGCCAAATGAGGTACACGATTATCACGATCAGCAGTCAAGGTACGCACAACATCAACGATATCCGCCACTACCGCGGATGCAGTTGGTTCAGCCCCAGCACCGGCACCGTAATAGAGTGTTTGACCCACAGCATCACCATCGACCATTACCGCATTCATAACGCCATTAACATTAGCTAACAGGGTTTTAGCGGGAATCAGGGTTGGGTGAACACGTAATTCGAAACCATTCTCTGTACGACGGCTAATACCTAGATGTTTAATGCGGTAGCCTAACTGCTCTGCATACTCAACATCGGCAGGAGTGATATTGCTGATTCCTTCGGTATAGGCTTTATCAAACTGTAACGGGATACCGAAAGCGATTGAAGCAAGAATCGTGAGCTTATGCGCAGCATCAATACCTTCGACGTCAAAGGTTGGATCCGCCTCTGCATAACCGAGTGCCTGAGCTTCGCTCAACACATCCGCGAAATCACGACCTTTGTCACGCATTTCAGTCAGAATGAAGTTACCTGTACCATTGATGATACCGGCTAACCACTGAATACTATTCGCCGACAATCCTTCACGGATGGCTTTAATAACGGGAATACCACCTGCTACTGATGCCTCAAAAGCGACCATCACATTGTGTTTCTGAGCGGCTTCAAAAATCTCATTACCATGTACAGCGATTAAAGCTTTATTAGCCGTAACAACGTGCTTGCCGTTTTCAATAGCGGTCATGACCAGTTTTTTAGCAACATCGTAACCGCCGATTAACTCAACAACGATATCAATTTCAGGATTGGTTGCCACTTCAAAGATATCACGGCTAACTTGCGTACCTTTTGTATCACAGTTCGGGTTATCGCGACGCATACCTACCTGCTCTACAATAATACGTCGACCCGCTCTACGCGCGATCTCATCCGCATTACGATGTAAAACATTAAATGTACCGCTGCCCACAGTACCCAGGCCACATATTCCAACTTTTA
>DAIRSP010000113.1:7137-8571 GCA_036804365.1 Neptunomonas sp.
GTTTCAAACCAATACCTCGCAGCTTAGAAGCCAATCCGTCGTCGACTTTACAAACAAAAATGGTGAAATATTATATCTAAATTATTGGTTAGACTCTATTCAACCAAACCATTCAAGCATAAAAAAAGGAGCGAAGAGCTCCTTTTTAATTAATCCTTATACTTAACCCTTTATTCCTAGCATCGCCGCGAGTTTGTCGGCAGGCATATAGCCAGGAATTAGACGCCCCTCTTGAGTGACAATGGCCGGCGTACCTGTGACCCCAACCTTCTGCCCTAACTCAAACTGCTGAAGCACTGGATTATCGCAAGCAGGTGCATCCACCTCGCCGCCCTTTTTAGACATTGTCATCGCTTCTAAGCGATCCGCAGAACACCAGATGTTTTCCATTTTCTTGAATGCCGGTGTTCCAGGCCCCTGACGAGGAAACGCTAGATACTCAACGGTAATCCCCATTTTTTGCAATGCAGGCACCTCTTGATGCAGCTTACGGCAATATGGGCAGTCCACATCGGTAAATACCGAGATAATGCTTTTTTCATCCCCTTGCGCTTTATAGATCACCTTATCAGCATCAGGCACCTTAGCTAAGGCGATTTTACGCTGCTCATTTGCCTTTAGCTCACTCAGGTTTACAAACCCTTTATCATCAGATAATTGATAAAGCTGCCCCAACAAGAAGTATTCACCTTTAGCATCTGAGTAAATTACCTCACCTGATCCAAGCTCAATCTCAAACATACCTGGAATTTTCGCAGGTTCGATGCTTGTCACTGGAATACGCTGATCAATCTTTTGAATCTGCGCCTTGATAGCATCTGTAGTCGCATCCGCAGACACCCCACCACTGGCTAACAACAAAGCACCCAACAACCAACCTTTATTTCTCATAAGATCCTCAATAATCCAGTCTTCAATACTTTCTGATAATCAGTTAACAACAAAGTTCCGCTATCCCCTCGGATGATGCTGCTTATGCAAGCTCTGCAAGCGCTGCTGAGCCACATGGGTATAAATTTGTGTTGTTGATAAATCACTGTGTCCTAGCATCATTTGCACCACGCGCAGGTCTGCGCCATGATTGATTAAGTGAGTCGCAAATGCATGCCGCAACACATGCGGAGATAGAGGTTTATCAATACCCGCGACGGACGCATACCGTTTAATTCGATGCCAGAAGGTTTGCCGGGTCATCATATCACCTCGAAGACTCGGAAATAACACTTCACTCGCATCATCTTTAATCATCAGCGGACGAGCCGCCGAAAGATAGCGCTTAATCCAGCTAATAGCCTCATCACCCAAAGGAACCAAACGTTCCTTATCTCCCTTACCTATCACCTTGACAACCCCCATTGCCAAATTAACTTGAGGACTACACAAAGTAACCAACTCAGTTACCCTCAAGCCTGTCGCATACAGGGTTTCTATCAT
>DAIRSP010000114.1:0-8267 GCA_036804365.1 Neptunomonas sp.
CATTAATATCAACAGCTAATCTATAAATATTTGCAATCCACTACGCTAAACGTTGGTCTATGCTAAAATGCGTTAAGTGACCGAATTACATGTTTGTTGGAGTTAACCATGCAGGGTGATAAAAAAGTAATTGGCATACTTAATAAAGTGCTGACAGCCGAACTGACCTCGATTAATCAGTTTTTTTTACATGCGCGTATGTATAAAAACTGGGGCCTCAATGAGTTAAACGAGAAGTCATACAAAAAATCTATCACCGATATGAAACAAGCGGATGAGCTGATTGAAAGAATCTTGTTTTTAGAAGGCCTTCCAAATTTGCAACACCTTGAGCGACTTCGCATCGGTGAGCATACTGAAGAGATGTTACAAGGTGATAGCGACTTTATTTTGGAAGAACTGCAAACGCTGCGTGAAGCCATACTTGTCTGTGAACAAGCAGCAGACTTCGTAAGTCGTGATATTTTAGAGGAGATTCTTGAATCAGAAGAGGAATACCTTGACTGGATAGAGACTCAACAACACCTCATTGGACAAATCACAATCGAAAACTATTTACAGAGCAAGTTGTAAACGGAGACAGTAGATGAAAGGTAACCCACGCGTTATTCAAGGTCTGAATTCCTTATTGGCAATGGAACTTGCCGCAATGGATCAATACTTTATTCACTCCCGTATGTACGACGACTGGGGTCTGAAAAAGTTATTCGAGCGCATCGACCATGAATTTGATGATGAAAAAGGCCATGCGGCTGCTTTAATTGAACGTATTCTGTTCTTGGAAGGCACCCCAGATATGGTGACTCGCTCTGCTATCAAAATTGGGGCTACGGTTCCTGAAATGATCGAAAGCGACCTACGCATAGAATATGAAGTAGGTAACGAACTCAAAGCCGTGATCAAAGTCTGCGAAGAGGAACAGGACTACCAGTCCCGCGAAATTCTCGAAACACTGCTCAAAGATACGGAAGAAGATCACGCACACTGGTTGGAGCAACAGTTACGTCTGATCAAAATGATTGGTTTGCAGAACTATACGCAATCCCAAATGTAGGCAGCTTCACTCACAAGGCTATTCGTTAATGGAGTAGCCTTATGTTCACTGATACAAACGGCTCCATAAATCATTCAAACAATCCATCAAGTCTTTGGTCTTGGCTAAAGCGTCATTAATCGCATCTAGATCCCAGCCCGCTAATAGAGGCAGTTGAGCTAAAGACTCTGTTTTAACTCCCCAGTGTCGTTTTAGCGCCAAAATATCGACCCAAGGTGACCCGACACCGGCGTACTCCCAATCAATCAGGACAAGTTGCTGATTATTTAGCATCAGATTACCTGGATGTAAGTCGTGATGAACAAGCGCCGGGGGTAGCTCAGGTATATTGGCAAATGTACTCTTTAGCTTCGCTAACTTTGCGAAAAGATGATGGCTGTTACTATGCCCCTCAATTGCTTTCGCGTACTGCGACCATAACCACTCATAATCAATTTTCCAAAGTGGCATCTGGTTTCTAGAAATTGGCGCGCGTTGTAAACGTGTCACTATGGCTAATAGCTCATCTAGTGATGACGGATGGCTACACACTTGATACTCCGGCATTAACAACCACTCATGGGTTGCACCTATTAAGTTAGGGCCCACTTGAGCTTGCTCAATGCTGGATAAAATCGAAAGCTCTCGCGCCCTACTCACTCCAAGTCTCTGCCGCGCCTCGTTAACTCTCAGAATAAGATTACGCTCTGAAAGTTCTGAGTACCCCCGATAGATTTCGTTTGAAGTTCCAGAATGCTCTATCTTTCTCCAAACGACCTTTTCGTTTAATAGCAGAGTTAACTCTGTTTCCATTTGAGCTTCCATTTGAGAGTGCAAGCCTTGTTCAGCATCCGATCTTTGCCCAATACTCAAGTTAATAAGCCTCGCTCTAGATTGCCAACCTAGGAGTTATGCTACACTATCAATCCACTTTTCGGGGTGCCTATTTATTGGCTGAGAATCACCCGTATAACCTGATCCAGATAATGCTGGCGTAGGGAACGAAGGATAACATGAAAAAAATATTTGCTTTAACCGCTTGTACATTCGCGACGCCAATCGTATTTGGTGCTGATTTAACCGTTTATACCTATGACTCATTTGTTTCGGAATGGGGACCGGGACCTCAACTAGAAGCGGCTTTTGAAAAACATTGCCAATGCGACTTAGCCTTTATTGCGGTTGAAGATGGTGTCAGCATACTGAACCGCTCTCGTATTGAAAAAGAGCGCACAAAAGCCGATGTATTACTTGGCTTAGATGATTCCCTAACAGAGGTTGCACGACAGGAAAACCTCGTACAACCTCATCATATCGATTTAAGTAACCTTAAAAATGCGTTGCAATGGCAGGATAGCGACTTCGTACCCTACGACTACGGTTATTTTGCATTTATCTATGACAGTACAAAAATTTCGACTCCCGCCCAGTCACTGAAAGAACTATTAGCTTCAAACGCTTCTATTATCTATCAAGACCCTCGTACCAGTACGCCAGGACAAGGTTTAGTTCAGTGGGTTAACGCCGTGTATAAGCAGGACGCAGCTACTGCTTGGAAACAACTTTCCAGCCATACAGTAACGGTAACTAAAGGTTGGTGGGAAGCCTATAGCATGTTCTTGGAAGGCGATGCCGATTACGTTCTGAGCTATAATACATCGCCGGCTTATCATGTGGTTGTAGAAGAAAAAAGCCAGTACAAAGCCGCACTCTTTAGCGAAGGGCATGTTTCACAAATCGAAGTAGCTGCCATCTCCAAATACACGAAGAATCCTGAGCTTGCAAAACAGTTCTTACAATTTTTGATCTCTCCTGAAGCTCAGACCATTATCCCTACGACAAACTGGATGCTGCCGGTTATTAACTCAGTAAGCCTCCCCGATATATTTGATCAGCTTATTTCGCCAAAGCAGATCGGCTTTACACCTGCTGAGATAGCTCAACTACGTAAAGACTGGATCAAAGAGTGGCGGAGCAACGCTAACTAAATGTGGAAGTCTTTTGCCGCCTATACCCTCATCCTATCGCTGACCTTTCTATCCTTTTACGGACTAATCAGCTTTGGTGATGAGGGCTTTGATGTCGACTTACTTGCCGATACGTATCTACACAGTATTCTTTTATTTACGCTGAAACAGGCGGCTCTCAGTGCTGTGATTTCCGTTTTATTAGCCATACCCATGGCTTATATTTTTAACGCAGAGCCTAGTATCCGGGGAAGGTCGTTATTTTTAAAATTCTGTCTTCTCTGTTTTGTGACGCCAACCCTCATCATAATCACCGGATTGGTTGCCTTATTAGGAACCTCCGGCTACCTGACACCTTGGTTAACCCATTACGTTTCGAGCCAATGGAGCCTATACGGGTTGAACGGTATTCTACTAGCCCATGTTTTTATGAATATGCCGTTTGCCATTCGGCTCTTGAGCCTTCAACTGCAAAACATCCCGAATACCAGTTTACTATTAGCCAAACAGTTAAAATTAACGCCAATACAGAGGTTTAAACTGATTGAATGGCCGGTGATTCGGCAAACATCTGTGGTCTTGTTGGGCTTTATATTTGTGCTTTGCTTTAACAGCTTTGCCGTTGTTCTAGCACTAGGGGGTGGGCCTCAATCTACAACGCTTGAGGTCGCTATTTATCAAGCCATTAAATATGATTTTAATATTCCAGAAGCACTGACACTGGCTTGGATTCAACTACTTATTGCCGGTGGGTTATACAGCGTATTAATCAAGTTTGGTGAAGTATCTTGGCAGACCATTGAAACTAAAAAAGCATTGTCGATTGATTATCAAAAGAATCTTACGAGAACCTTGGTGATGAGTGTTATCTTTTATCTAGTTTGGGGGCTACTGCTGCTACCATTTATTGCCATTCTCATTAATCTCATCAGTAACAGCGTCACCCTTGATAGTTTTGCAAATCTCATTAGACCGATGATTATCAGTGTATCACTCGCCACCTTATCAGCCCTGATCGCTTTGGCCATTGCCTATCCACTGATCGATGCAATCCGATACCAGCGCATTCGTGGTCATCATACGACAAGTTGGCTCCTTGAACAGCTTGCCAACCATGCACTGGTTGCGCCGGCAATAGTGCTGTCAGTAGGGTTATTTGTTTTCTTGCTACCCAAAATCGATTTAGATCGCTACGGTATTCTGTTCGTGATTCTATTAAATGCCGCTTTAGTTATCCCCTATGCCATTCAGAAACTAAAACCCCGTTTGATTCAGTATGATCAGCATTACTATCGACTCTCAGTCTCGCTAAAACTCAACCCCAAAACACGTAGAAAACTTGAGTGGCCCTTTATCAAACAAACTTATCTCTCAACAACCGGCTTAGTCTTATTGTTAGTATTGGGAGATGTTGCTGTATTTTCCCTCTTTGGCAACCCTGAGTGGACAACATTGCCTTGGTTGATTTATGGACTCGCCGGCAGCTACCGCATCGCAGAAGCTAGCCAAGCATCTTTCGTGTTATTACTTCTTTGTGCAGCCGCTCTTTGGTTGGTCGAGCCAAAGCAATCTTCGGAGACTCATCATGCTTCTGGTCAATAACCTTCGACTGGTGCTCGACAATTATCCACTTGAATATAATCTTGCAATAAATGAAGGGGAAATTGTGGCGCTACAAGGGCCCAGTGGCGTTGGTAAAACAACGTTACTCAACCTTATTGCGGGTTTTCTAACGGCGCAGGAAGGTTCAATACACTGGAGATCTCAACGCATAGACACTCTGACAGCGGATCTAAGACCAGTCAGTATGCTTTTTCAGGACCACAACCTATTTGAGCATATCTCTGTTTGGGAAAATTTGTGCTTAGGCTTCTTAAACATACCACCCAGCCATCAACTAAAACAGGCCGCCCAAAAACTGGGAATTGAACAACAACTCAACAAATTCCCTGCTGAGCTTTCAGGTGGACAGCGCCAACGCGCGGCATTGATCAGAACTCTTTTACGAGAAGAGCCGATCATCCTATTAGACGAGCCCTTTGCTGAACTGGATCCTGAAACTCGTAAAGCCGCGGGACAGTGGACCAAAGAAACCGCGAAGGCGACCGGAAAAACACTGCTGCTAGTCACTCATCAAGAAGAGGATTCGAAACAGGTTGCTGATAGAGCAATCACCTTTAGTTATCCGAACACGGATATCTAGGGTGATTGCTATTTATGATGGGCTTAAAACCTTTTAACTTTTAACCTTCCACTGTACATTTTTACCAGCAAAGAAAGGTACGATAGGACGACCATCCGGCAGGATAATTTCGTCAGGAATTGTCCACTCCTCTTTGACAAGGGTGATAGTTCCCTGATTGCGTGGAAGCCCATAAAAGTCAGCCCCATGATGACTCGCAAAACCCTCAAGCTTATCGAGAGCGTCTAACTGCTCAAAGACTTCAGCGTACAACTCAATGGCACTCCATGCGCTGTAACATCCCGCGCAGCCACAAGCATTCTCTTTTGCTTCTTTTGCATGCGGTGCTGAGTCAGTGCCTAAAAAGAACTTCGAGGACCCCGTTTTAACAACGTCACGTAATGCTTGTTGATGGGTATTCCGCTTTAACACCGGTAAACAGAAATTGTGCGGGCGCACGCCCCCAACTAATAAGTCATTACGATTAAGCAACAGATGCTGCGGTGTGATAGTGGCGGCAACATTTGCAGAGGCGCTGGTTACGAACTGAGCAGCTTCAGCCGTAGTAATATGTTCAAACACAACCTTGAGTTGAGGTAGGCGCTCTACAATATGCACGAGCTTTTGATCGATAAACTCCTTTTCCCGGTCAAAAATATCTATATGTTGATCCGTAACTTCACCATGCACTAGCAGTAACATCCCCTGCTCTGCCATCACTTCAAAAATAGGGTACAGGGCTTCGAGCTGGCTCACAGCACTAGCCGAGTTAGTTGTCGCCCCTGCTGGATACATCTTCGCAGCTATCACACCGGCCGCTTTGGCATCCAAAATATCTTGGCTTGTCGTTTGATTGGTTAAGAAAAGTGTCATCAAGGGCTCAAAGTCACTGCCTTGTGGTCGAGCAGCATAGATACGGTCTCGATATGCCATGGCCATAGCCGCTGTAGTAACAGGAGGTACGAGGTTGGGCATGACAATCGCTCGATGGAAACACCTAGCCGTTGCAGCGACCGTTTCCGGCAGCATCTGACCATCCCGAAAGTGAAGATGCCAATCATCGGGAGTCTGTATCGTTAAAGTCGTCATCTTGTATCCCTAATCATCTGTCTATTTGATAAAAGGATTATACCTAACTATCTTGAAGAATAGGATGATTCAACAAATACAGGCTCCAACTAATCTACAGCAAATGAAGTGACAAAAAAGCCAACAAAGTGTTAATATTGCGTTCATAAACTGCCATGCGAAAAACTTTAGTGATGCCGCAACAACCCAAAAAACGTATTCTCGTTATTACAACTAACGCAAACCGTTTCGCATTATTATTACTTCCTCTTAAACAATTCAATTTGGATTTTGATTCAAGGTGGGATGGTAAAAATACGCCTTCACTCTTCATGATCGACAGTGAAGTATTGGAAGATGATAACAATAAAAAATTGATTGAGTTCTGTAACCAGCGACATCTGCCGGTGTTTGTTCTGACTAAAGAAAGCGCAGCGAAGGCAGAAATTCTTTGTAAAAAGGCTGGCTTGTCGGATTTTTTGATGGACGGATCGAGTTGCTCAATCATCTGCGCTAAAGTCAAAACGCATATCAATGTCTGTGAGATGGTACGGGGATTTGATAGCGGATTAAGCGAACCGTCCACAGCTGAATCTGAACTCAGCGCTGTTCAAGATGCAGCGATTCTATGTCTAGCCGCAGTCGCACGGGTTCGTGATCACTCTACAGGCAATCACATTTTGCGCACCCAACACTATGTTAAGGCCTTGGCTGAACACCTAAGATTTCATCCAAACTACCAATCAGAACTGGATGACGATGAAACCATTGAACTTTTTTACAAAACAGCTTCATTGCACGATATTGGTAAAGTAGGTATTCCAGATGCCATTTTACAAAAGCCTGGAAAGCTTACCGGTGATGAATATGAAATCATGAAACGTCATACTGTTTACGGATATCAGGCAATTCACTCAGCAGAACTTCTCTTAAATCGCGAAACACAAGGTAAGGCCGCTAAATTCCTAAAAATAGCGCAACAGGTCACACTGAGCCACCATGAAAGATGGGATGGCAAAGGCTACCCTCAGGGACTTGAAGCCGAACAAATACCTATTGTAGCCCGCTTGATGACAGTTGCTGACGTATATGACGCCATGATATCCAGACGTCCTTACAAAGACGCCATCGAACATATCACCGCTGCAGATGTCCTGATCAAGGGCAAAGAAACGCTATTCGACCCTATTGTTGTTGATGCTTTTTACGATCTACAACATACCTTCGATCAGATATCGTATATCCTAGAAGATTACTTCCCGTCTGAAGCTGATCTCACCTTCCACTCCCCTGATGAGTTTTTCTAATTAAAGAATTTGTTAAAATATCTTGTAGAAATTTTACAAAACTAGCCCTTTATTATGCCTTAGTTCATAGTCCAACCGTATAACCAAGGTTAGTCTTCCGGTATAATTCTGTGCGCTAAACATATAATAACGGCTTGATACTGCGGAGTGGGGATGCCAAAAGCATTCTTAAATTGAGCCTGGCGATCTGGTTAAAAATACTCGGGGATGACAAATGACTACAACGAAACAAACTATTTACTATACCCTAACGGATGAAGCGCCATCATTGGCAACCTGTTCTCTGCTTCCTATTGTCAGAACATTTACATCAGCTGCTGACATAGACGTTAAAATTAGTGATATCTCTTTAGCAGGCCGTATTTTATCTACTTTCCCAGAAAAACTGAAAGAAGATCAAAAAGTAGAAGATGGTTTAGCGTTTTTAGGTGAATTAACACAAGACCCGAATGCTAATATTATTAAACTGCCTAACATCAGTGCTTCTGTTCCTCAGCTGAAAGCCTGTATCGCTGAGCTTCAGTCTCAAGGTTACGATGTTCCAGACTACCCTGAAGCACCTGCTACAGATGAAGAAAAAGAGATTCGTGCACGCTACTCTAAAATTTCAGGTTCTGCTGTAAACCCTGTACTTCGTGAAGGTAACTCAGACCGTCGCGCGCCAGCTGCTGTAAAAGCGTTCGCCCGCAAATTCCCACATAGCATGGGCA
>DAIRSP010000115.1:0-8251 GCA_036804365.1 Neptunomonas sp.
CTCACCCCGTTGGGGCCAGACTGCGTCCGTTCAAAAACGCTATCCATGCGTTTTTAGTCGACCACTCGGACAACTGACTTCAATTGCCTTGGCACGACGCTTTCCAACAATGGTGGTTAACGCGAGCGCGGAGTTTAGCAAAGATGGTCTAAATCACAAGGGTTTATAGTCGCTTGTACTGTTACTGTGTTGGGTTTCGTTTAGAATACTTACATAATTTTATTTTTTATTAGGAACTGTTTGATGTTGATGCCTATTTTGGCTGTGGTTGCGGGTCTTGTTCTTTTAGTTTGGAGTGCCGATCGGTTTGTTGATGGTGCAGCGGCTACCGCTAAGCATTTGGGAATGCCGACCCTGCTTATTGGTATGGTTATTATTGGGTTTGGCACCTCTGCCCCTGAGATGGTGGTCTCTGCATTAGCTGCATCCCAAGGTAATCCTGGTTTAGCAATTGGTAATGGTTTTGGCTCGAATATCACGAATATTGCATTAATTTTGGGTATTACCGCTCTATTGAGTCCTATCAGTGTTAAGTCCAAGATTTTAAAGACGGAACTTCCCCTTCTTGCACTGGCAACCTTGCTGGTTGGTGCGTTGATTTACGATTTAGAAATCTCCCGTTTTGATGCCTTTTTAATGCTGTTTGTCTTTGCTCTGATCATGGGCTGGTCTATCTACTCAGGCATGAAATCCAAAAATGACACGCTTTCTGCTGATTTTGAATCCGAATTTGAAGATGACGATTATCTTCCTCTTAATAGAGCACTGTTTTGGTTGGCGCTAGGGTTGGTGATTTTGATTGCTAGTTCACGTCTGTTGGTTTGGGGTGCGGTTGATATTGCGATGGCACTCGGCGTCAGTGATTTGATCATTGGTTTAACCATTGTTGCCATTGGTACCTCGCTGCCTGAACTCGCTTCATCAATCATTGCGGTCAAGAAGAACGAGCATGATTTAGCTTTGGGTAACGTCATTGGATCGAACTTATTTAACACGCTTGCCGTTGTTGGGATAGCCGGTGCTATACAGCCTTTGGGCATTGAAGCCGCAGCACTCTACCGTGATTGGACAATTATGGGTGTCTTAACCCTTTCACTGTTTGTTTTGGGCTACGGTGTGTTAGGTCGTCGTCGTATTAATCGTGTTGAAGGTGGGCTGTTAGTGGCCGTCTACATAGGTTATGCGGGTTACCTTTTCTATACGCTGTCTGCTTCGTTTTAACGCTTACTTCGCTTCGCCTTTAAGCTCTCCCCCTACGATTATTATCGCGGTCTTAAAAAGCCGCGATACCTTCTCGCATAAACTTTAATGACCAATTAGTTGGCACGATACTTGCTCTCATATTGCATTCAATAAAATTTAGAGAGCAGTATGTTTAAATTTTTGTCCAGGTTAAGTATCAGTACTAAAACAATTATAGGTGTGGCCTTAATAGAGATTGGTGCATTCTCGTTTTTGATCCTTGCAGAGTCGTCCATTGTTCGTGATACCAACAAGGCACTTTACGAAGAGTCGGCACAAGAAATCTCTGAGCTATTTACCTCGTCAATCACCAACGCGGTCATCAGCTTTGATATTGCAGAGGTAGAGTCTGCAATCACCCAATTCATGCAACGTGAAACGGTCTTGGGTGTTTCAGTTATTGTCGCCAACGACCGTGTTATGGCGAGCCAAACACGAAACGAGTTAGCCGATTTTGAACAGGTTTTTGATGTTCAAATACCTATCATTATTGATCAACAATCCTTTGGTTGGGTGGAATTTACCTATGACGACTCAATCGTTGATGACAACTCCAGCTTTGCCAAGTTGTTAGGCTTTCAGATCGCAATTGGCAGTCTTCTGCTGGTAGCCTTTTTTTCATATCTACTGGGTCGGTACCTGACTTGTCGTATCCGAGAGCTCGCTAAAAGCGTCGATTCTATTGCTAAGGGGAACCTTGATACTGAGGTGAAGGTTATTGGGCATGATGAGATTTCCGAATTTGCAAACCTGCTTGAAGCCATGCGCAGGGAGTTAGTTGAAGCGCAATCAATCATGGCTAAAAGCCAGGAAAACTTAGCTCAGGAAGTTGAAAATAAAACCAAAGAGCTTCAGTCGGCGCTTAAATTATCTGAACAGTCCAAACAGCGTGAGGCGGATGTCTTTGCCATTTTAGGCCATGAGATCCGCACGCCGGTATCGATCATCATGATGGAGTTAGAGAACAGAGATTCAATTAATCTCAACCTCATCCGAGCTAATGTTGAACATACTCTCTCTCTTATAGATGATATGAGCCTGGTTGCTCGAGCCGGTTCTGGTCGTGACCTGAACATAGACTCAGTTGATCTAGCTGAGTTATTCAGTGGGTTAGTGACCAGCTATCGACAAAATGCCTATGCGGATGGAATTCGTTTAGTCGATCAAATAGATGTTGGTGAGGCGCGCGTTAAATCTTCTGAAAAGGCGCTACGTCAAATTATCTCAAACCTAATGCGAAACGCCATCACGCACAGCGCCTGTAAAACGCTCACTGTCTCGGCCGATCTTCAGCCCATTAACTCAAGCACTGCTCGTCTTACAGTCTCTATTGCCGATGATGGTAAGGGCATTAATCCCGAGCTTCAATCTCAGGTATTCGAAAGCTTCACTCGGGGTGATAGCCAAACTGAGGGCACAGGTATTGGTCTCAGTGTCTGTAATGAGTTAGTGACTAATTTGGGTGGTCAGCTGGTGTTAGAGAGCGACGGCAAAACTGGGAGTTGCTTTAGCTTTACACTGACGCTAGGTATTGAAGTGACTGATGATTCTCTATCCACACCAGAGCCACTTAAGCTAGAAAGTTCCTTGTTAGAGGGAGTCTCCGTTTTGGTCGTTGAGGATAACCTAACAATACAGTTGTTAACGAAAAAGATGTTCGAGTCAAAAGGGGCATCGGTTGTGACAGCCTCCAACGGGGATGAAGGTCTTCAAAAAACTAAGCTGCACTCCTTTGACCTTATTCTGTCCGACCTAATGATGCCGGTAATGGATGGCGCAGAGATGATTAAAATCCTAAGGTCTATGGATGTTGATGCACTGGTTGTTGGTGTGACTGCAGCAACCATCGGGGGCGAGCGAGATCAATTAATAAAAGCAGGCGCTGATCTTGTCTTGGCAAAACCATTAAAAATCGACAGCATTGAAGCGTTTTTGCTCTCTCAATCGGTCAAAGTAATCAATAGTTAAGAGGTAAATGGTGATGAATAAGTTATTGAAGCGTTTCGCGTCAGTCGGTGTGTTGGCGACGGCTATCAGCGGACAAGTTTGGGCAGAGACGTTTACTTTTGGTGTCGTACCGCAGCAGTCAGCGACTAAGTTAGCCAAAGTGTGGGGGCCCGTTCTAAAGCATCTTGAAACTCAAACCGGTGTGCAGTTTCAGTTTGCTACTGCTACGGATATTCCCACCTTTGAAAAACGCTTAATGGAAGGTCAGTACGATTTTGCCTACATGAATCCTTACCACTTTACCTTCTTTAATGAACACAAAGGTTACCAAGCACTTGCGCATCGTGCCGATAAGAAAATTCAGGGCTTACTGGTGACCCGCAAAGAGAGTTCAATCACTGAACTAAGTCAGTTAGAGGGTAAAGAGGTCGCTTTCCCTTCACCGGCAGCCTTTGCAGCATCCCTGGTACCTCGTGGTGAGTTGGCAAAAATGGGAATCAACATCACCCCCCGTTATGTCAGTTCGCATGACTCCGTTTACTTGGGTGTATCCCGTGAGTTTTTCTTGGCAGGTGGGGGTATTGGACGCACGTTTAACAACTCTCGGGATGAGGTTAAGAGCCAACTAAGAGTGCTTTGGAAAACCGAAGAGTATACCCCCCACGCTTTTGCTAACCACCCCGAAGTGGATGCAGAACTTGCAAAGAGAGTCTCAGAGGTATTGGCTGATATGGCCAGTTCCGAAGAGGGCAAAGCTGCGTTATCAGGGTTGGGTATTAAGTCACTGAAAGCCGCAAATGATAGCGATTGGGATGATGTGCGAGCACTTAATCTGACGCTGTTGGATAGTTTGTTGGATTAAGCGTCTTCGAAAAAACTTAAAAGAATCGCGGCCTTTTCAAGACCGCGAAATTAATCCAAACGGAAAGTGAACTGGAATAGGGCACTCGGTTTAGCCCTCACCAGCTCAATGTCACCATCCATGCTTTTCATCAGGGTCTGCACCTTGAATAGCCCCAAACCTGTTCCGGCCCCAATTTCGCGTGTTGTAAAGAAAGGATCAAAGATGTTTTTGATGTCTTTAGGCTCTATACCTATGCCATTATCTTCGATGGTCAGTTTGAGTTTTGATCCCTGTTTTTCACATTGAATGTTGATCAGAGCCTCTTTCTCAGGGGGAACAGCCTGAAGCGCATTGGTGACCACACCTGATATTGCATCGATAGCCAAGCGTGACCTGGCTCGAATGAATAGAGAGTCGGGGAGTTGAATTAGTATCTGACAGTTACTCTTTGAACGATCGGGCAGCTGCTCTAACGCTTGATTAGCCGCTTGATTAACAAGGTTTCTTAGGTTTACAAACTCTAATTCTGACTCCTCTCGGTTTAACTCAAGATTACGGAGTTGCGAGATAATCAGTGTTACTCGCAAAATAGCGGCTTCCGATTCATCTGTCAGTGATCGATAATCTTTTGAAAGGTAATCAAAATCAGCTTTTTCTAGGATTAAATTGAGTTGATCAGGATTCATCGACTCTTTTTTAATGTGCTCTATCGCGCTAACACACAGCTCTATGTAATCACGTAAGGTGTCAATGTTAGAACGAACAATCGAAAGCGGATTGTTCACTTCATGAGCAATACCAGATGCTAGAATACCCAGCGAGGCCTGTTTTTCAGCGGCAATCAGTTTGGCTTGTGCGGCCTTGATTTCATGGTTGGCTAATTCGAGCAGATGGTTTTTTTCTGATAGTGCCAGGGTGCGCTGTTCAACTTTATTTTCTAACTCCTCATTCAAATTGCGCAGCTGCTGTTCTAGGGTCTTTTCCTGCTCTCGTGTCGCTTTAAGTGTGGAGCTCATTCGGTTGAATGCCGTTGCTACGACATCGATTTCGTCGTTCCCTCTGACCTTAATTTGAGCTTTTAACTCGCCTCGACTAATGGTCTCTGCAGCATCACGAAGTAACGATAGTTTGTTGATTAGGTAGCGCCCTAATAGAAAAGAGAATATGGCTACCAGTACCATCTCTAAGAGGGCTATGGCTAAACTCCAACGTTTTGCCTCTTCGATGGTATTTAGGATAGGGTGAATACTAAACCCAACCTCAACGGTACCGAAGAACTCACCATTCACTTCAATTGGCGCCTTTGCATCAAATATCCCGTCATCCACTTCAGACGCTTGGGTATCTAGTTCTCCGGGCGAAATGGTGTCCGATTGGGTTAGGGTTCGACCCTGCTGATCGAGGACGCGAGCATAGAGTATGTCATCACTCTTCATGACCTCATCGACAAAGGCGTTTAGTGATGCAAGATCATATGAGAGAACGGCATCTTTAACGGTAATCGCAAATAGGTTTGCTGTCGCGTTAGCGCGCTTATCCATCTCGTTGAAGTTGGTATCTCGAATAAAACCTAGCATCATCACGATCAAGGTGATCAGTAAGACGGCCTCAATGGCCGCGACGCCAAGAATGGTTTTGGTTTTAATCGAATTTCGTATCAAGATTCTGTCTCAACAACCACTTAGAGTTAATACACTTACTATAGACTATTAAAGGTAGGTTGTTTTATCTCTTTTGTAGAGGGTTAAACAGTCGTCCATCAATGATTAGTAGCCCTAAACCAATGAACAAGCCACCCATTACTTGAATCAGAGTTATCGTCTCATTGAGAACGCTGATACCAAGCAGAGTTCCACTGATAGGAACAAGCAGAGTGACCAGCATGGCGTTAGCGGCGCCCGCTTTACTGATTAACTCAAAAAAGAGTATGTAAGCAAAGGCTGTCGATGCCACCGACAGAGCCAATATTGAAGCCATCACGCCAAAAGAGGGGAGCGTGTTGGGTAACTCGGTTGAGGTCATTAGCAGAACGGGAATCATAATAAGAGTTGAGGCTGTCAATTGGCTTGTGGCGGATTGAATCGAGTTACGTCCGGTAAGGTGCCGTTTCGCCCATAACCCAGAAAATCCATAACTCACTGTGGCTAGAAAACTGAACAGGACACCCATTGGATCGGTGTGTAGAGCCAATTGGGTTAGGCCGCTAAGAAGTGTGACGCCTAGTACGCCCAGCAGACTACCAATGACTTTATTTGGTTTGAGCAACTCCTCTTTAAATAGCGCTAACACAATAAAAGTGCAGATCGGAGTCATGGCATTGATTATAGAGGCTAACGAGACACTGATCAGGGTTTGTGCATAAAAGATGAAGGTAAAAGGGATGACGTTATTGAGGAGTCCCATGACAAAAAACTTCTTCCAGATATCCACTTCTCTTGGAAGCTGGACTTTAAAAAAGGGAAGTAGGCTTAACATAACAACGGCTGCAATCATTACCCTCAAAAACACCAGTAAAAGGGGATCTATCTCTTGAACGGCAATACCGATAAATAGAAATGAGCCACCCCATAACAGAGATAGAAGCAGGAGGTTACCGATCTGTTGATATGTCATAGATGACTCATGTTAATAAAGTTTAAAGTTTGGGATGTTTATTGTATTGATTGGTATAGACTGAAGACCACGAAAAAAAATAGATGATGTTATGAAACAGCCTCGTTCGCAATTCAAAGTACTTTTTCCGCTGCCCAGTGATTGGATTCAGAGCGGTGCAAGGGATTGTTATCTGGGTGAGTTAATTCCCGCAGTTAAGCAGTACATTGAGGAACGTTCAGGCGTTTTAGAAGTGGCATTCTTCAATAATCATGGCTCTGAACAGGACATTGATATCTATCATAGGTTAGTGGCTCATCATCAACCTAACTCAATCATCATACCACGCCTGAATGATCACAAGAGTAGCTTATTGACACTTAAAGAGTTGGGCATACCCTTTGTGTTGTTTGGCTCAGACAATCAGCAAAATGGTTACCATTGGGTTGATACTGATAACTTTGGTGCTATGAGACTCGCTGTTTTAAAAGCAGCACAACTAGGGCATACCCGAATCGCTTTTTTAAATGGCTCTGAGACCATGTCTTATGGCCAGCAGCGCCTGTCAGGATTTGTTGCGGGTATGAACCAGCTCGAGCTAGAGATTGATTACTCTTTAATATTGAGTGGCCACCCAATTCATAGCCAGGGTTTATCGATGACACAACATCTTTTACAGATCAAAAACCCGCCGAGCTGTATCATTTGTGCTACTGATGAGTTAGCACTGGGTGCTTACGAAGGGATTAGACGACAGGGATTAGAAGTAGGATCATCGATTTCGGTCATCGGCTACAGCAACACTCAAGCAGGACAAAGAGCTCATCCTAAGTTGGCAACGATCGCCTTCTCTTATCAAGAATTGGGTGAATGGTTAGGCACAACCGCCGCTAATCTTGCACAGGGGTTAGAAAAAGACTTTACTAAATTCAGGGCCGCTATTAGATGGGAAGAGGGTGACTCACTTCAGCCAATAGATAGTTGTTCTCTAGCGCCTACTCTATTTAGCAGCGATATTGAAACTCTCTCTTTAAATGCCAAGCTAAAACAGTTCCAGCGCGTTCAAGCGCTGGCACAAGTGGGTAGCTGGTATTGGTATCCTGAGCTAAAAAAATTTCGCCTATCATCAGAACTCAAACGCCTGCTTAATCTAGTTGATAGCAACGATTTAATAAATTGGGATGCACTGATTGATCTTATTGCTATAGAGGATCAATCCAAATTTGAAAAAGCTTGGGCTTTTGCTCGGCTAGGTCAAAATTTTGACCTTGAAGTGCGACTAGCTGATGATTTGATGCCATCTTACATACGCTGGTTTGGTGATTTTACACGAGATGGAAATGGTAACCTTGTGCTTGCGGAAGGGGGAGCACAAAACGTTACTGCGCTTGTCCAGTCACGTGAAGAGCTGCTTTTGGCTAAACAGAAAGCGGAACAGGCGGATGCTTTTAAATCGCAATTTCTTGCCAATGTTACTCATGAATTAAGAACTCCGCTTCATGCAGTGTTAGGTTTATCTCACCGCTTAAAAAACCTCGGTGTTGGAGATAAACAGCAGAAAATATTGAACCAAATTCTTTCCTCTGGTGGGCAGCTTTCGACCACCATTAATGATCTGCTTTTGGT
>DAIRSP010000116.1:0-8223 GCA_036804365.1 Neptunomonas sp.
CACTTGAAGACTCTATAGATAGCTTTTTAAAATAGAAAATTAGTTAGATGACTTTGCACGTTTAGGATAACTTTTACGCTGCCCTTTCTTAACAAAGCCCCCCTGGCCTTTTAAGGCTGAAAAGTGATCCGGTTGAACTTGAGAAATCAGCTCAGGTAACTGTTCGCAGAGTGCCTGCATAAAGACTTTATAGCTCCCTTCTTTTTTACTGATTGCTTCCAACTCCGATTCCCACCGCGCCGTCATATCCGGTGTGATTGCTTGTTGAGGCAAGCTTCCGATTAACTGCTTACCTGCCGTCGTGGCATTGATGGCTTTACCCTTTCGAATTAGAAAACTTCGTCTAAACAACAACTCTAAAATACCTGCGCGCGTAGCTTCCGTGCCTAACCCATCGGTTTCTTTAAGCACCTTCCTAATTTCAGGATTACTCACATAACGCGAAATACCTGTCATGGCAGACAGAAGAGTGGCATCAGTAAAGGCTTTTGGCGGCTGAGTCTGCTTCGACTGAATTTCGCCTTTGTTGCATTGGACTTGATCTCCTTTTTTAAGATCAGGTAAAGCTATTTGAATATCTTGATTCTCTAAATCATCACTCTTTTCTGTACGATTAGATAGCAACGACTTCCAACCAGCTATTCGCTCTTGCTTTGCTTGAGCAAGAAACAAGCCGCCTGCAATCTCTACCTCTAATTTCCGCTCATCAAATTCAAAAGGGGGATAGAACTGCATCAAATACTGTCGAGCAATAAGTTCATAAATATTGGTTTCGCTTTTATTGAGCGTGGTCGCATTTATCTTTTTTTGAGTGGGAATAATGGCATGGTGAGCTTCTACTTTTTTATCATTCCAAGCCTTACTTCGAATGGAAAAATCCGCTTGATTAGCGGCCTCTTTCAACGGCGATAAATTGTTAGCAATCGCACTCGCCACCCGAGCTCCCTCGGAGAAGTGATCATTCGGCAAATAACGACAATCAGAACGTGGATAGGTAATCACCTTGTATTTTTCATAAAGCGCTTGGCAGGTATCCAAGACTTGCTGGGCAGTCATCCCATAGCGCTTTGCTGCATCTATTTGTAATGATGACAAATTGTAAGGTAAAAGTGCGGCCTGCTTCTGTCGTTTGTTTGTTGCATTTATCACAGTGCCTATTTGCTGTGCGATGCGCTTAACCACATTACTGGCCAAGGCCTCAGACAGTACCCGTCCATCCTCATCTTGATAGGGCTGACACGCCTCGCTCGGTTGCCACTTAGCCCGAAAGATATCACCCTCATTCGTCTGCAAAATTGCCCAGACCTCATAAAAAGGCTTGGATATAAAGTTTTCTATCTCTTGATCTCGCTTAACGACCAAACCTAACACCGGTGTTTGCACCCGCCCTACGGACAATACGCCCTGATATCCAGCTCGCTTTCCTTGAATTGTACAGAGCCTTGTCATGTTTAGCCCATACAGCCAATCTGCCCGTGAGCGCGCTAATGCCGATGTAGATAACGGTATAAATTCCTGATTGGATAATAAGCGCCCTAGTGATTTTTTAACTGCCTCCGGATTTAGGTCACTGATAAGACATCGCTGGGTTGCGCGACGTTTTTGTTCAGAAACTTTGCAATAGCTAATCACCTCATCCACCAGCAGCTGCCCTTCGCGATCAGGGTCGCCCGCATGAACTAGTTGATCTGCCTCTTTAATAAGCTTCTTAAGAACGGTTAATTGCTTTGAGGTCGTTTTCTTAGGCGCTAATTTCCAAGTTTGCGGAATGATAGGCAGGTGCTCTAGATGCCACTGTTTGTACTTTTCATCATAAGCATCGGGTTCAACTTGCTCTAATAAGTGCCCTATACACCAGGAAACCACATCCCCATTCGCTGCGTAGATGCAACCCTCTCCTTTGCGATGAGGCTTGGGTAAGACATCGGCAATTGCGCGACCAAGACTAGGCTTTTCTGCAATATATAAAATCATGAATGAAGGACAATTAAACCTGTTGAGTTTTAATTAGCTTACCGGATGAAGGACTGGCATAGGGAATAACACAATTCCTTCCGCGCTTCTTAGCCATATAGAGAGCCGCATCGGCACAGGCGACTAGTTTTTCCTCAGACATATCATCTTGCGGGCTCGTCGCTATTCCGACAGAAAGGGTAATAGACGTTTTGCATTCAGGTGAATTTTCAGAATGCAGAGCAACTTGCTGAATTACAGCTTTTAACTTTTTGTAGGCTTCAGCCTTACTGGTATCAGGCAGAATAATGATGAACTCCTCTCCACCATATCGTGCCACGATATCCCGTGCCCGCAGACTTTTAGCCAATGTTTCTGCAACAAACTTCAGTGCTTTATCGCCTTCTTGATGACCAAAGCTGTCGTTGTATTTTTTAAAATGGTCAATATCAATCATGGCTACGGTTACATCATAGCCTTGCTGTGACGAGGCCTGTACTTCTCGCTTAAAGGTATTAGCCAAGCCGCGCCGATTAAGCAGTCCGGTTAAAGCATCCCGATTTGAGGCCATGCTTAACTCGTTGCGTAGCTGGGTATTATAGAAATGCAGCCCAATGGTATTGCAAACAGCGATCACCATTTTTTCATCTTCGCTACTGAGGAGCTTATCCATTAGCTGTTCAGAGCGAAGATGGAGCACTCCAAACTGCATCTCTCGACAAAAAATAGGGTAACAGGCCACACTCTTGATACTGGTTAGATTCGCGTGATCACACAACATATTTTGTGTATTAGATGAATCAATATATGACTGGCCGCGACGCAATACCCAACACTCACCCGCTTCAACCTCCTTGTAGACGTTTTTTTCATCAACGCCCCACGCTGAGCCTTGTTTCCAAAGGCTAAAAGTAGCATCAGCAAAGAAGACTGCAACGGTATGATCCGGAATAATGTTTTTTAAACACTTGATAGAGATACTTTTTAGTTCATTTAGGGTAGTGGCTGAGGCAAGATAATCGCCCATGATTCTAACCTGCTCGAGCTTTTCTGATCGCAGGTATTCATTTTCGAGAATCTCGTTTTGGGTCGCTGACAAGATGGATGCGTGTTCCTCGGCTGTTTTCCTTTCTTCAACTTCAGCTTTAAGACACTCAATGGTTCTGTCCAACTGACGTTCTGCAATGGCCAGCTCAGTCACTCGCCGCCATGCAAACCAAGCTAACCCAAAGGTAGTCACTGAAAGCGCTAGGGGTAACGAAGTTACGCCCCAAACCCCCTGTTCTTTTCCCCAAGAGAACCATAGCAGGTCTGCATGAGAGGCTGCAAAAATCAGGTACGATAAAAAAAACACACCTATTGCGATCAGCAAATCCGATTTACTTTTGTTCATTCAGTTACCCAGATAACACCACTGCCTAAAATATACACTTAATACTCATTGAAGACACCGAGTGTGGCGCGTTAACGTCTTGTTTGACAAAATTTCAGGCATAAAAAAAGCAGATTTCTCTGCTTTTTTTATGCCTGAAAAGATTGCTCTATGCGTTAGTAGACTGTTTTAGTTTTTTGAAAATAACTTTCAAGCTTTTCTGCATACGCCCAATAGCATCTGCGAGCTCACCAATCTCATCGTTGGAGTCTACCGTAATGACCGTATCCATTTTACCCAAGCTCATCTGACGGGCACTTTCGGCGAGTTCGCGAATCGGCTTCACTAAAGCACGGTTAGAGAACCACAGGTTGATCATTATAATAATCACCATGATTCCTAGACCAACGCCTAATGAAAGTATGATGGTTGTTTTTAACTTCTCATCAATTTCAGCACGCTCTTTAGCGATAGCGTCGTCAATATCATCGATATAGAAACCTGTACCTAACATCCAACCAAAGGCTTTTAAATCAACAGCGTAACTCAATTTTGGTACTTCATATCCTTTAGAAGGCTTATCCCACATATAGGTTACATAACCGCCGCCACTACGCGCTGCTGCAATCAGGTCTGCAATCAGGCGTACCCCGTTGGAGTCTTTGAGCTCTAGTAGGTTTTGGCCTTCAAGCTGAGGTTTGGCAGAGTGCGCCATAGTGATCCCATTGTAATCGAAAGCGAAGATATACCCATCTTCATCACCATAGGAGATAGCGCGTAACGCCTCTTTTATACGCTGCTGTGCCTGATATTCATCACTGACACTTTTTAAAATAGGTGCAATAGCAGACTGGGTGATCTCCATGTAGTTTTTCAACGCTTCTCGCTTGGAAGCCAACATGGTGGCTCTAATCTCTTCGATCTCTTGATTACCCAATTCACGAATTTGGTAAACAGAAACCAGCATCAAGGCGGCTACCGTTAGGATGAGTGGAATAGCGGTTAAAATCAGAATTTTTTGCTTAATTTTGAGGTTTTTCACTTACTAGACTCCAAGCCCTAACGACTACTGAAATAATCGTCCATATATTATTTTTGTAATAGGCAGTACTAGACATCAATTGCCGAAGGCTGACTATAGTAAACAACGCTTTGAATGAAAAGCACTTTAAGGCACCGGAAAGGGTTGCGGCTCGATTTCTAAACTCACACCAAAGGTTGTTTCAACTGAATTTTGAATCTCTTTCGCTAACTGCAAGAGTGCATCAAGTGCACCTAATCCATAATGTACTAAGACTAACGCCTGTTTTGCGTATACACCTACGGCGCCCTGTCGATGACCTTTCCATTGGCACTGATCGATCAACCAACCTGCTGCTAACTTGTAATTACCCGAGGCATCGGGATAGGCAATGATATTCGGGTAGCGCGTTTTCAGCTCATTAAAGCGGGACTCACATACCACGGGGTTTTTGAAGAAGCTGCCAGCATTACCCAATACAGCGGGGTCCGGAAGTTTACTCCTTCTCACCTCACATACGGCTTGGAAAACCTGCATCAAATCAGGCGACAGAATACCTTGAGCAGTAAAATAGCTTTCTAAAGCATCATAGCGAACGTTACTCAGTCCGGCTGTCGATAGCTTTAATGTAACTTCAGTGATAATAAATCGACCTGGAGATTGCTTGAAAAGACTGTCTCGGTATGCAAAACGGCAATCCTCTTTTTCAAGCGTCACAAAACCTTCTTTCTCTCGATCATAAGCTCGCACTGAAACAAGTACATCACTGATCTCGGCTCCATAAGCACCGATATTTTGCACCGGTGCAGCACCGACTTTACCAGGAATTAACGCCATTGACTCAATGCCAAAATAACCCTGCTCTACACTCCATTGTACTGTCTCATGCCAACCCTCACCTGCACCTAGCGTTAGAAACACATGCTGATCATCTACCTCTGCTTGCCTTGTCATGATATCCATATATAAGACAAGACCGTCGACTTCAGGAGCCACGAGTATATTACTGCCACCGGATAAAACATGAATAGATAAGCCGTTCTCGCGAGCATAATTAAGTGCACCAACCAGATCGGCTTCGGAATGAATAGCAACAAAAGCTTTAGCGTTTGACTTAAAGCCTAGCGTGTTAAATCTGGTTAAATCCTTATGGGCTTCAATAATCATTTTAACCACGACTGTTGAATAGACATGAGCAATCCAAAAGATGCATTTTCGACGAGATCCAATACCTGTGAAAAGCCTTCAGCTCCACCATAGTAAGGATCGGGTACTTCACTTTCTGTGCATTGGCCAAATGCTAAAAACAAGCCTAAATGTCCAGCATATTGCTTTGGTCTGAGGTCGTTTAAGTTGGCTAAATTTTCATTGTCCATGGCGAGAATATAATCATATTCCTCAAAATCCTCTCGGACCACCTGTCGTGCACGCAAATGAGATAATGAGTATCCCCGGCTAGCCGCCGCTTGTATTGAACGCTTATCGGGGGGATTCCCAATGTGGTAGGCCGCAGTTCCGGCTGAGTCTACGTGAATTCGATCCGCTAATCCTTGCTGCTGAAGCAGGGTTTCAAAGACTCCATGTGCTGTGGGTGAGCGGCAAATATTACCAAGACAGACAAACAAAACTTTCGTTTTTTTATTTGAATTCAAAAACTTAAACCTTTTTATTAAACAAAAACATCAAGACAATTCAATTAGCCATCTATTATAAATCAATTTATCTTGATAAGTAGATTAAGTTTTTAAACAGAACCCTCTCTCATGGGTAGACTAACAGTCGCTTGAATACCGCCAGCAGCTAGCTTCTCCAGAAAGAATGTGCCGTCATAGTTTTCAACAATATCCTGACAAATCGCTAATCCTAGACCTGAGCCTTGAACGCGCTCATCTAATCGCTGACCTCTCATCATTAACCTTTCGATATCAGCTTCGGCCAAACTTTCTCCGTCATCAGTTATCTTGATCAACACAACCTGATTCTTGGTTTCAATTGTTAAGCCAACTTCAGAATGCGCAAATTTGCAGGCGTTATCGAGTAAGTTACCGAGCAATTCCAGCATATCATCGCGGTCCTGCCATAACACCAGATGAGCAGGGTAATGAACCGTTAAATGAATATGACTATAGAGCTTATTCAGCACTTGAATTAAGGGGTCAACATCCTCGGAAAGGTCTGTTTGACGTCCGGGTGAAGATACACCAACAATTCTTGCTCGTTTTAATTCTCGTTGTATTAACCATTGTATATCATCTAAAAGCCGGCTGATTTCTGCATGTTCGGCAGCTGGCATTTGTTCAATAATCTGTTGGACGCGCTGCAAAGGCCGTTTAATCTCATGCGCTAAATTCCCTAATGCATAACGAGAGCGGCTGACCTTCTTTTTTAGTTGATGCAGTAGTTGGTCGATATCTTCGGCTAAAGGAATAAGCTCTATGGGTACGGTGGATAGATCCGGTTTCTCTTCAGAGTATCGAAATGCCTGTATTTTTTCTCTGACGGATTTAAGGCGTTCGAAGTTCAGCATTAATATTCGTTGCTGAAGAAAAATTAACCCCAACGCTCCACAAACGACAATCAGTACCGCCCAAAGTGAGTAACGCAATTTGAGTTCATTAATGGGAGACATATCTTCTGCCACCCAAATAGTGAAGTCAGTATTTTTTTTGCTGAATACCTGCGACCAGACTAATAAAAGTTGATCTGATGGGCCCTCTATTAAATCTTGACCACCCGCATAGTGATCCGGAATATCTTGCTGAAAGTCCCACAATGATCGACTACGCACATCGACACTAGGCGCACGTATAACAAAATAATGACCTGAGTATGCGCGTTGATACACTGCATCAACCCGCTCTTGATTGAGCGTCCATTTTTGGTTATCAGGACTTTGCTCAAAAGCGCTGATAATGGTTTCAGCATCATGCTTTAAACGTGAGATGACATATTCTTGTGTTAGACGGCCAACACCCCAGTATATGACTAGTAATAACAGCGCCATAATGACGCATAACGCAGTCAGCAGGCTGCGGCTTAATTGCGCTCGGATTGACACGTTTGACGCCCTAATACGTAACCTTGACCGCGCCTAGTTTCAATAAACTCTTTACCAAAGTACTGACGTAAACGGTTGATATAGACCTCGATAATATTACTATCTTTAATCAACTCTTCTTCATAAACATGTTCGCTTAAGAGTGATTTCGAGTGCACTTTGTCGGGATGCAACATGAGATATTTTAAAAGGCGGAATTCAATCCCTGTCAGAGAGATCTTCTCTCCGTTAACTTTGACCGCCTGCTGCTCTTCCAGCAACAGCTTAACACCATTAAAAGACACTTCATTATCAGAGCGCCCATATGATCTGCGAATGATCGCCTCTAACCTGGCTAACAATTCATCGGTATGAAAGGGCTTACCTAAATAGTCATCAGCACCTGCTTTTAACCCGTCAACTCTTTCATGCCAAGCATCACGCGCGGTTAAAATTAAAACAGGGGTTGCGATCTGCTGACTGCGCCATTTTTTCAACACCTCTAGTCCAGGCAGCAAGGGTAAACCTAAGTCGAGAATAATCGCATCAAACGGTTCTTGCTCACCCAGAAAATGCCCATCCACTCCATTTTCAGCGACTTCAACAACATAGCCCTCTTTTTGCAAGCGCGGTTTTAAAGAGTCGACCAGATTAAGATCATCTTCGATTAACAGAACTCTCAATCTTTGCCCTCCTCTTTAATAAACTCACCTGTGACTGCATCAAAATAAAGTTCACGCACATCACCATCGGTATTCATGACCTGAAATTCATAGACAATCATCCCTTTTTCTTCTTCAACTTCAACGTCTAAAATTTTCGCAGAGATGCGTGCTTGAT
>DAIRSP010000117.1:0-8181 GCA_036804365.1 Neptunomonas sp.
CCCCTGTTACCGCCGTGAAAGGGCGGTGTCCTAGACCACTAGACGAATGGGACATTTCATATGAGGCTTTCCCTCAAATGCGGGGCGTATAATATTCCCGAGATAATTTTACGTCAAGCGTTTTTTCTAAATTAATTTCCTATAAAATCAATTACTTCATTTTGTATAGGAATTGATCAACATGGCACAGTCCGAAGTGGTTTTCGTCATCGTAGCTGGGCTATGCCTTCTTGCAATCACAGCCTACGTAACTCAAAAACTGGATAGTCATCGTCAACTACAACGTAATTTGAAGTATTCGCTTAATCAAGAAATTGCTCAGTTAGATCATCTACTTAACAATATTCCAAGTGTGCTGATGACTGAGCCTCTATACCGACTCCTCACTACACAGTTAAAACAGTATTGCCAACAGAAAGCGCTAATCAATAACGACCCTCAATCACAAAAAGATTCTGAGTGGATCGATCAAATTATCCAGAAGGGATTCCAAAAAACAGCGCCGCCAAGTACCCTGACATTGTTAGAGGATGAACAACAGGTTTCCTCGGCCACTCAAGCAATAATTGAACTGGCAAAATGGCTTAACCAGCAGAAAGAGCCACATGCCAATATGGCACATGAACTACTGCATTACTGTAAACAGTGCTTAGAAACGATCAGCATAGATAAAATGCTATTTGATGCTATTCGGTGTGAACAGGAGAAAGGGGCACAGGTCGCTATTCATCAATTTAGAAACTGCCTAGTGACGCTCGAAAACCAGCCCCACCTCGCTCAAAATGATCTACAGCTATATAAAATACGCACCTATATTGACCAGCTAGAACAACTCATCTTTGAACAAAAGACCAACCCAACAGCCACCAAAACCGTAGACAATTAAGCGCCAACCCATTATATAAGTACATATACCTATAACAATGAATGAGCACATTATGATCCCAACTCTTTATGGCGCCCCACTCTCCCCTTTTGTCCGAAAAGTACGCTCTTTATTAATGAAAAAGGAAATTGAATACACGCCGAAAATGATCGTGCCTTATGCTACGCCCGAGGGTTATGAATTACTTAACCCACTGAAGCGTATCCCTGCTTTAACACTGGGCGACATTACACTGGCCGACTCAGCCGTCATCTGCCATTTTTTAGACGACTATTTTCCTAGCACCCCTCTTGTTCCGAAAGAGTTAGTAGCACGTAGCCGCTGTGAGTGGCTTGAAAAATTTGCTGATTATGAGCTAGCGCCTTGGACAACCTTCTCCGTTTTTAGACAACGCATTCTCTACAAACTAGAAGGAAAAGAGATCGATGAGTCTGCTATAGAGGCGGCTCTCAATGAAAAACTCCCCCCACTATTCGACTATCTAGAAAGCCAACTCAGTGGACTGTATTTCATAGATGGACAACTTTCATTGGCAGATTTGGCGATAGCCAGCCAACTTATCTCTTTCGAACACGGAGGAGAAACCTTATCTCAGGACGATTGGCCAAAGCTATACGCTTTCTATCAGAATATTTGCCAACAACCTTTCATGATCGACATTATTCAATCAGAAAAGAAATTGTTGAAAAAGCTGTTTAGTGCCTAACGATAGGTCCAAGTAATGTTCACAATATGGCCGCTTTTGGTATCTATAAACCACTTCCGGCCACTGAACTTAAAGACTAAGCGGGTTACAGAACATATTCTTCCGGAACCACAAGCCGCTCGCGTTTTATATTTAACCAAAGGTTTACCTAAATACTCGTAGACTTTTGATATTTCATCGCCATTAGATAACAGCTGCCCATCGGGCAATCGCAGCGCCCAAACCTGAAGTGATAAGCAAGATAAGAGAATACAACACAGTAGCTTGTTCATTTTTAACCCCACAGTCCTTGTGATAGTTCAATCTTATTACAGATTACCTGAATCAAAACTGACAGATGTTTTATACCGGTGTTTTAGCCGTTTTCCATTCTCTATCCACTAGAGCATCTGTCGCCGCCGCGCCTGCCCACATGCACGCCAAGGCGATCCAAGCAGTGATAGAAAAGGCCGAGCCGCCCGTTAAACCCGCACCAACGGCACAACCACCGGCCAACATCCCGCCCATTCCCATACAAGCGGCGCCGATGATATATCGAACCATGCTTTTACCATCTTGGAACCCTTGCAGTTTTAGGTCTTTAGACAAAAAAGCGGCAAGGAAAGAGCCGATAAACACGCCAGGAACCAAACCCACATCAAAATCGAGATCCGCCCCTCCAGGTGTTAATAAATACATAAGAGTGTCGGCAGAAGGGCCTGTAAAGGTCATACTTTCAACCTGTATCGCATCAAATGTCTGATAAGAAAGATGGTATGTAAACCACCAACCTCCCATCACCATAGAACCTACACCCAATGCACCAATCCATGCCCATGCAGACAATTGGTTACGAATGCCGAAATAGATAGCAACAATAAAGCAACCTAAACCAATGTAGATTCCCGTATAAGCACCAAGCCCTAAAAAAGAGATCAACTCCAAACCGCCATCATTATGCAACAGCCAAGCACCTGCAATAGTATCTCTGACGGGTGCCAATATACCCCTTAATGAAGCCTGTGCTACAGCGGCAAAAAGCAAACCTGAAAAGAGGGCTCGCAGGTTTCCAGTAGCGGCTAAAACCAGCAGGCGCGCACCACACCCCCTGGCAAGCACCATCCCTGCGCCAAAAAGCAACCCACCAACAACCGCCCCCGATAAGCTTCCATAACTTGCCAACATTCTTGAATCACTGATATCCATATCACCAAATGTAATCAGTGCTTGAGTGCCACCAACCGCAGCCGCAAAGGTTAGTAGCCAAATAGAAACCTTGGTGCCAATATGTCCATGCGCGAACTCAATCACCGCAGCCCGCAAGCAGAATTGGCTTTTTTGCGCAAAGATACCAAACAGGGCACCGAGCACTAAACCTCCAATAGCCGTGGTGCCAGCTTCACCAAATCGACTGATAAGGAAGTCAAAATCCATGGGGCCTCCAAACTTACTAATGAATTAACTTATAACAAAATGACATAAAGAAAATTGTGTATAAAAAAACCTCGTCTGAGGTCTATGTCTATACATCATATCCTGAGTCACATTGACTCACGTTGTTTTAGATCAAAATTTAATCAGTATTAATCTTTTTCAAACTTGGTAGACGAATATCTAAGCAAAAGCCGTTTTCAGTTGAAATATTCATTACAGCACCGATATATTCACAGCGCTCACGAATTCCTAATAAACCGAATCCCGTTCGTTTTGATGGCTGATTAAATAGATCTTGGGTATTTTCTCCATTATCACAAATATTCAGCCACACCTGATCTGGAAGTTGTTTAAGGCTGATCGACATTGCCGTCGCCATTGAATGCTTCATCGCATTTGTTAATGCTTCTTGCACAATCCGATACAGATGAATATCCGCCCCTTCGGGAACAACAACCTCATCTAAGTCGAGACTCAACCCAATGCCCATCTGCTTAAGACTATTCAATGTCGGTATCTGTAAAATTGATTGTTTCAACCCTAAACTATCGAGCTCCGTAGGCCTTAGAGACATGATCCGTTCGTAGACCGTTTCATACATATTCGCAACCAACTCTTTAATTCTGGCACTGTGCAGCAAAGCAGCACTGCTTAATCCGGCTTGATGTTCAAGCAACACAGTTTCTACCCGAACAGCCGTCAATAATTGCCCAAGTTCATCATGTAGCTCTTGTGCCAGATAATTTCTCTCTTGCTCTTGGCTTTTAATTAATTGATGTAAAATCGCTTTCTTCTCTTCAACCGTCGCTTCGAGTTGCTGATTCATCTCGTTTACGGTTAAGCGACTTTGATAAAGTTCGTGTACTACATCATCGATCTGTTCACCTATCCTATTGAATTCAGTAATACGCCCCTGTTTCCACCCTAGCTCTCGCTTATTGCTGACTAAATCACGAATATAGCCAATGACGTTCTGAAGTTGTTGATCAAGTGCCATAGACAGTAATGCAGCCACACATGCACTGATCACCAGCGCAATCAATGAACCGCTCAAAAAAAGCTGAGTTAAGCTCGTATCCAAAGAACGGATATGCCGATCCGATGCTCTTAACTCGAGTTGAAGTCCTCCACCTAGGGAATCCATGTTTCGCAGATACCTTTCACCCTCACCATCAGCAAACCACGAGACATCGTTAGACTCTGGCAAAGTCACTTCGTAACTGCTGGCCGTTACACCTGTAAATACAAATCGCGCTTGAGTGATTTCTGATGAGATACGACTGACTAATTGGTTTAGGAACAGAGTATTATTCGATAACTTTATCCCACCAACTAAACGCCCTATGACTTTATTATTGGAATCGGTGACCAAATAATCTTTAGCAATCATGACTTGGCCCGCATTTCGGAACACATTCCATTCCTTAATAGCCGTTTCCGTATAGCGTTGGTATAAAGCAGAACAGCTATCGGATCCCACATCAACCAATCGACTTTTAATCAGATAACAACGCTGCTTATCTAAAGAACTCAGTGCAACAAAGTGATACTTTTTCTGCAATGCAGGAATGGAATCGCCAATAAAGAGACCATGCAAAACCGCTTCGGTGCGCTCAGCAAATGCTTTTCCTAACTCATCTGAGGACACAATGCGTTGCAGGTCCCTATCAACAATCTGTAGATAGTCGATTAGACCCTGCTCAACTGTGGTACTACTCTGAGCCAAGGCGTTTAAAGATTCCTGCTTAAGGATAAGCCCAGCGGAATGGTAAGCACTCACGGAAAAAACGGCTAAGAAACCACTCAAGGTTAACAAAAAGAGGAGAAAAGAGAGGGTGCGAAAGCGAACGGTCATGCTACTGCTTCCCAGAATATACAAATGCCTGCTCGATCAATTGATTTATCTCCTCGGCACTCATCCTTTGAGTTAAGATTTTAAAGCCGCCAGCAAAAACAAGAGGGGCTTTTCGTTCCTCTAAATCGAGTTTGATCGCTTCAGCCATTGCTATACCATTTTGATCATTCATACGCATCAGCACGACATCAAGATCACCCATACGCAACGCATCAATTTCAGCTTTACCCCCACCCCAACCGTTAATCGAAACATCTTTTCGCTGAAGCTCACTTAATGCGTCAAGTGCGCCTAACGCAACATCAGTGGCACACGCATAGATATATTTTATATCTGGATGAGCCTGCAACATACTCTGAGTTGCTATCTTGGCTTTTTCTCGGCTAGCTTCAGTAAAATAACTGGCTTTAAGACTATGATAGTTCCCCACTTCTCTCTCGAATGTAAGGCCACGCTGATCGCTGACAACCCCCTCATCCCAAAATAAGATCCCATATTCAGTGCCCTGTGGAAAATGCTCTTTGTAATAAGAGGCAAGTATTCTCGCACCTTCAGCATGATCAAACCCAATATAGATGAGAGGCTGCACATTCCGCCACTCTTGAATTGGCCTAGTGAGGTTTTGGATAATCACTTTAGGCTTTTTATTCTGCAACAAGGTTTCTACAACTGTTTTTTGGCGCTGCGAGTTAATCGTATAAACAAGGTAGTCAGGTTCATGAGAAAGCACATCCAGAATCTGTGTCTCTTGTAAGTCTTCCTGCGAATGAGGTTTAGAAAAGCGGACAATCAACTCATAAGGAATTCTCAGCTCATCCAAACGACCGCTCAAGGCAGACAAGCTTCTTTTCCAATAATCAGACTGCTGCAAGCCGGGATAAACCACAGCTATTTTTATCGGTTGTTGTACGCTGACATTTGCTTTTACCGCAGGACTATTAACGAGTGATAGAAACTGGTTATCTGGCGTCTGCATCGCAAGCGCACTATTGAAAAGAACAGCAAAAAACAAGACAAAATTGAATAACGGCACGCTGTAGTACTTACAAAAATTCATATTGCACGGGTAGATATTCTGTACCATAGCTCCACATCCCTATTAACCATTAGAACTCGCTAATCTACATAATAGCTTACCGTACCGGAATTTGCTGAGATAGGAAGACTTTTAGGCATCATCAGACCAAGGGTCTAGAGAGCATCTTTCACATCTTCCATTACCACAAAGGTACTTGTCTGACTGACATAGGGCAAGGAGGAGATCTTTTCGCCAAGCACTTTTCGGTACATATCCATATCAGAGGTACGCACTTTAAGTAAGTAATCAAAGTTTGCAGCAACCATATGGCACTGCTCGATCTCAGGCACAAGCTTGACTGCCACATTGAAAGCCTCTAACGCTTTCGTACGTGTATCACTCAATTTAACTTGAACAAAGGCTACCTGTTTTATGCCTAGCTTTTTCTGATTAATCAGTGCGACATAGCCTCGAATATAGTTCTGCTCTTCTAGACGGCGCATACGAATTTGACAAGGTGTTTTTGATAAGCCAACACGTGCAGATAGATCCGTAATGGTGAGTCGCGCATCCATTTGCAACTCTCTAATGATCGCCAAATCTAGCTTGTCCAACGTATCCATCTTGTATCCCCCAAAGCAATCTATAGTCAAATAACAATGCCATACTATAAATTTTAGTGAAATAACCTTCCATAGAAACATTAAATTCAACCAATCATCTAAAAAACCAAAAAAAACAGACACATCTCATGAGATAAAGAATTACACCTGCATTTTCAGTCACTTACTCACCCTAGCCCAAACGCCATCTTAAAAACGCCTTCAACCCAAAACAATTAACCTAAAATCAACTAGCCAAACAATTTTTTTACCTGCAAAAAAACCAAAAATAGAGAAAAAACCTATTTTTTTTAAGCTAAGCTAAATTTAATGAGTTAGATATATTACATATCTGATTCAAAGATTAGACTAAGCATAAGGAGCTCACTCAATGACAATGATAGTTAAGAACTTACGTTCTACAGGAGCAATATTGATCGGTAGTGAGCCTAAAGAATTATCCACCAATAACAATAAAGAGACCAAGATAATGAGCAGACTCACACAATCTTTCAGCGTTTTAGCCCTCTCCATGGCAGTTAGTATGGCTACTCACGCTGCAGACACCATCAAAATTGGTATCGCAGGCCCGATGACAGGTACCGTATCTCAGTATGGTGACATGCAATTCCAAGGCACTCACGCTGCGGTTGACCTAATCAACAAAGCAGGCGGCATCAACGGTAAAATGATCGAAACCGTTGAATATGACGATGCTTGCGATCCTAAACAAGCGGTAGCTGTTGCTAACAAAGTCGTCAACGATGGTGTGCAATTCGTTGTGGGTCATCTATGTTCTAGCTCTACGCAGCCAGCTACTGACGTCTATGAAGAGGAAGGCGTTCTTGCCATTACCTGCTCAACGAACCCAACGATTACTGAGCGCGGTAACAAATTAATTTTCCGTACGATCGGATTAGACTCAGACCAGGGCCCAACTGCGGGTAACTACATCGTTAAAAACATCAAACCTCAACGCGTTGCTATCGTTCATGACAAACAGCAATACGGTGAAGGTATTGCCATGTCAGTACAAAAAGTTCTGACTGATGCAGGCATTCAAGTTGTATTAACTGAAGGTGTTACTCCGGGCGACAAAGACTTCTCTTCTTTGATCACAAAAATGAAGAAAGAGAATGTTGATTTTGTTTACTACGGCGGCTACCACCCAGAGCTAGGCTTGATCATGCGTCAAAGTAACGAATCAGGCTTTAAACCTCAGTTTATGGGCCCTGAAGCGGTCGGTAACAAAGAGATCTCTAGTATTGCAGGCGAAGGCGCTGAAGGCTTACTAGTAACCCTACCTGCACGTTATGACTTGTTACCTAAAAACAAGCACATTGTTGATCTGATGAAGGCTAAAGGCCAAGACCCAACGGGTCCATTCGTATGGACAAGTGTTGCAGCTGTTCAAACGATGGCGAAAGTTATCGCTGAAGTCGGTGAAGATGCTACTGCAGTCGCTGAGAAGATCCGTGGCAATACAATTGATACGTCAATGGGGCCACTAACTTGGGATCAGAAAGGTGATCTTATCGGCTTCGAATTTGGTATCTACAAATGGCATGCCGATGGTACTGGAACACCTCTATAATCGTTATTTGATGATCTCTTAAATAACAAAGACCCCTTTTAAGGGGTCTTATTTATACGGTTCTCGCTATGTCTGAAACGTTACTTTACCTGATCCAACAGTTGATC
>DAIRSP010000118.1:0-8148 GCA_036804365.1 Neptunomonas sp.
TATTTGGATGACGTATACCCATCAGCCTATCCTCTGGTACGCGGTAAAGCTTCTTCCAAGGCTAAACAGCGCGCTTTTGCTTTGTCGATTGCATGTGATATCCATCCTATCAACAATTTAAGAGTGTTGAAGTATCTAACGAATAATATAGGGGTCAGCGAGGAGGCTAAGACTGCTTGGTATCAACATTGGGTGATGCAAACATTTGATGCGCTCGAAGTGCAAATGAAGGGGCGAACCCAACAAACCAAATATTGTTTTACTGAAGACGCTCCGTCATTGGCCGATGTATTTCTAGTTCCACAGATTTTTAACGCCAACCGTTTTGATGTGGATATGAGTCGTTATCCGACACTTGCAGAGATTGATAAGCACTGTAATGAGTTAGAGGCTTTTGCGAATGCCCATCCTGCTAAACAACCCGGTGCATAGTGAATTAATCTCTTGCTAAGAGCCAAGCGTGTATTGCTTTGGGCACAACCGCTTGAGATTTGGCACTGACAAATACGCCAATATGACCCGCTTTGATTTCAAGCGTTTGGTAATCGTGAGATCCGACATATTGCTCAAGGGCAATGGATGCATCGGGTGGAACGAGGTGATCATGCGTGCCATAGATATTGAGTATCGGGTGGTCAATATTAGATAGCTTAACTTCGTGTTTTCCTATCAGGGTTTCGCCTTTGATGAGTTTGTTTTGTTGGAAAAACCAACTAACAAACTCTCTAAAGGCTTCACCTGTTTGATCGGGGCTATCATAAATCCATTTTTCCATTCGTAAAAAGCTCATTGCACTTTCATGATCTTTTAGTTGATTGGGCATGCCTAGATTTTTTTGCACCCCTAGTCGCATTGGGAGCAAAGAGTTATAAGAGTCATTCAGCATCTCACCTGGAATATTTCCATAGGTAGCAACGGCTAAATCCGTATCTACATAGCGAGCTAGGAGGCTGAGAAGGTTGGTTGGGGTTTGGAAATCAACAGGTGTAACCACTGTGATCAGGTTTTTTATCTTGGCAGGGTAGATGCTGGTATAACAGAGGCTTAATGTCCCACCCTGACAGATACCGAGTAGATTCGTTTGCGCGGTACCTGCATGCTGACAAACTTGATCGACACAGTTATTGATGTATTCATTAATATAGTCGTCTAGATCAAAGAATCGATCTGCAGCATCAGGATAGCCCCAGTCGATAACATAGACATCAATGCCTAAATCATTAAGCGCAGAGAGTAATGACCGGCCTTGTTCTAGATCGATCATGTACCAACGATTGACGAGAGCATAACTGATGAGTAGCGGCGTTTTAACGGGTGATGTAGCGTTAGAATTGCGAGGAAAGTGCAGTAGGTTGAGTTTATCCTGCTGAAAAACTATCGTTCCTTGCGAGTAACCGACATTGACTTCCTTAATGTCTTTTATCGTTTTAAAGCTCGCCTGAAGTTTTTGACTAAGCTCAAGCAGTTCGGATTCGATTTTACTGGGGTCTAGTTTTAGGTTTTTCATCTTTTAACCCTTATTGGTCCCAGATTCAGACTTTAATCGAGCAAGTTCCTTTTTTAACGCGGAAACCTCTTTCACGAGTCCAGTAATAGAGTTACGCATCTCTTCCAATAACTGGATTTGCTGTGCTTCTTGTAAGGCGAGAAGCTTGCGATTTACTTCACGCATCTCTTTACGCAAAGTATGTTGTCTTTGAAGTGCGGTATCTAACCCTTTGCGTGTGGCTAAGCCTGTTGATTCGAAATAAATATCGCGAACATCCTGATAATGTTTTCTCAGCCGCATTAGCGCATTCGAAATACGTCCATGGCTTTGCTGGTACTCGAGTCGATAAAGCATAGAAGAGTATGAGGATTCATAGCAATCAACCCATAAATCATGCAACTCACCGAAGGTTTCAACTACTTCATCACCTTCCGTTAATGCTTCAATCAGTTTTTCTACAGCATTCTGATTAATATCGCTGTAGTAGCCGGCGTATTCTTGCAATGCTTCTTGATACTCAATCAGTAATTTAATTCCATCGCGTGTGTTTTGTTGGAGCTCATGTGTTGCGCCAACCGATGGGAAATTAAGTAAACTTTTAAGGCCGCTGTAATAGGGGCTTTCAAACAGGAGATCATCATGGAAACTGTGAGTTCTAAAGAGTGCAGCGATCTGTTCGGGTAGTTGCCATTGTTTGAGTAGTGCTTCACCCGTTTGTTTCTGAACATGCTCCTTAAACAGATCGAAACAGCCCGTAACGGCGGTTTGATTAGCACACTGTTTGAGCTGGCTGAGGAGTGTATTAGCAAATGTGAGGTATTCGGCTGTATGTGTCGACATCAGTGCAGCAGTCTTGGCAAGATCGGCAGAAGCGAAGGTGTCGCTATTCCCAACAGTCGACTCGTTCTGAGCCATCCATTGTTTAAATAGGGTTTGTTGCTGCTCTAGGAGTGCTTTTAGCGGATCCTGTTTATCGGTTGACACAAAACCACCTTGTTTACTGCTTTACATACATTGAGTTTAATAGAGCCAAAGACAATTATGAAGTGTCTATTGTTGGGCTGAGAGTAACTCAACTAATTTACTGGCTGCATTCGAGAGCGTACGATCTTTATGGTAGATATAACCTAACTCTCTATGAATAGGCTCTGAACCTGTTTCTATGATCTGTAGAGTATGATCTATCATGGTTTCAGGTAATAAACTCCAACCTAGACCGATTTTGATCATCATTCTTATTGTATCAAGATAGTTGGTAGACATACTCACATCGAGAGTTAAATTCTGTTTATTGAATTGCTCTGCCACAATTTGATGGGTAAAGGTTGAAGCGCTAGGTAAAATCGCGGGAAAGTGCGTCAACTGCTCTAATGAAATTTGTCGCTTATTGGCCAAAGGGTGATCTTTGGATACAACATATTGTAGGCGATCAGTCCAGACAATTTGAGAATGGATCGCTGGGTCAGGTTGAGGTGCAAGCGTGATAAGGGCTAGCTCTAAATTGCCATGTAAAACCCCATCGTATGCTACCTCTGACTCGTCAAATCGTAGATTAAGCTTCACGTTGGGATAGGCTTTCGAGAATTGGCGTAGAATCGGAGGCAAACGATGTAGACTGATATGATGGCTTGCCGCTAACGAGAGGGTGCCTTGTACCTCACCTGACAGATTCCCCATCGCTCGACTCGCGTCTTGAATATTAATGAGGATCGTCTTGGCCCTAGGTAATAAGGCATTTCCTGCTTCGGTCAGGGAAACCTTGCGCCCTATACGATCAAAAAGCTTCTGATTGAGCTGGCTTTCAAGAAGGGCTATGCGTTTGCTTACCGCTGATTGAGTAATAAATAGTTTGTCAGCTGCTTGAGAAAAGGAATGCGATTCAGCAACAGCGATAAAGGCTGATAAGGTATGAGTGTCCATATAAATCCTTCCTGTAACCTATCTACAGTAGTCCTATGCACGGTACCGAGTCAAAAAAATTCCACTTAATATAACGAGTAATGCGACTAAATTACTGAGAGTCACGGTTTCGTTCATGAGGGTTGCGCCAGCAAAAAAAGCTACAACAGGTATCATAAAGTTGATATTTGATAGGAAGCTTGGTCCCGCTCTCTGAATGATAACGAAGTAAAGTATGGACGCAAACGCTGTAGGGATTACTCCCATCCAAGCAATAAATATATAACCTTGAGTCGGGATTGAAGAGGGTGTCGATGCACTGAAAAACAACGCAGGGAGCGTTAATAGAGCCGCAGCACACAACATACCCGCACCCCCTACAAGGGGATGAAATTTAGATATACGTCTAACCAGAATGGTATTGACTGCATAGCAGGAGGCTGCAGACAGAATAGCGAGCTCGCGCCATAGACTGATGTTGGTCTGACCATCGGGCTTGATTAATAGTCCTACGCCTATAAACGCAGTGATGACACCTACTATTTTAAATCGGTTCAGTGTTTCATTTTCTACAAAAAAATGAGCTAGAAGCAAGGTAGCAATCGGCATAAATGCCATGAGCACACCCGTTGTACCTGAGGGAACCTCTTGTTGCCCCCATGAGATTAGAAAAAAAGGCAGCGCGTTGCCAATTAACCCCATGAGTAAAAACTTCATCCAAGATAGTCGATCGAAGGGAATCCGTAGTTGTTTTATGTAGACGAAGCTCACCAATAAAAGGGCACCAATTATCAGCCTAAAGCTTGTGACCTCTATAGGTGTGAAATAGTTGAGTGCTTTTGCATTAAATAGGAAAGAGGGTCCCCACATGGCAACTAAAGTGAATAACAAAATCCAATTGGGGTTAAAAACCATCTAGCCTCTCCTAATAAACGTGTGTCTATTTTGCATCAAGGACATCGAGGTTATCTTTTTCAGTAAAGATAAGAATACCCAATAGGAGAATGCCGACTGCCATCATAATAGCCGCCATAATAAGTCCACCGCTATAATTCCCAGTCGTTTCAGCCATAGCACCGGCCGCTGCAGGAGCGATAATTTGAGCGACGCCGTAAGACAGAGTTAGCTTGCCCATCATTTTAGCGGGTTTCGTTGGGTAAAAGCGTCCAGCCATTGAGAGAACTAAGCTAACAATCCCAATAAAGGTTCCACCGTAAAGAACGGCACTCAGTAGAGCAGCGGTGAGAGAATCATAAAAAACAGGCACCATGATGCCGATGATATGAATAAAGTAGCTCAGTAATAGCGCATATAATGTTCCGAGCTTCCTTGCTATTTTGTCCCATACTAAAACCGCAGGGATCGCCGTTAAGCCTAATACAAGCCACACCATCTGCCCAGCACCTTGAAGGCCCGGTTGACGCTCGACGATAGCCACTGTAAAGGTTGCACTAATCACATAGCCAAAACCGGCACAAAAATATGATGCAAGCATAATTAAGAAAAAGCGCTGACTGGGCGGATTATCCTCTAACGCTTTACCTGTGGTTGTGATTTTTCCGTTATGTGGTCTAGGTAACCAGCGCCATGCCGGGATGGCTAGGCCGATACCCACGAGGCTTAAAATAACCCACTGAGCTTGCCAGTTGTAGTGATCTAACATGAGGTCTACAGCGATAGCCGTAAAAACGATACCCAAACCAACACCTGTAAAATGGATGCCTAATTCACTTCTAAAGTGGTTTCTCATCAACCAGTTAAGTACTAAACCTGAACCAATAAGTAATCCTGCTGCGCTGCTTAATCCGGCAAAAAAGCGCATGGCGGCCCACAGCCAGACATTATCAGCTAAGGCCATGCCGATGGTTGTGACTATCGCCGTAATCAGCCCGATTCGATAAAGAGTATCTTTGAAAAGTAGGTCACTAACCGAAGCGGCTATTAATGCGCCACACATATAACCTGCATAATTGATGGCCGCCAGCCAACCAGCCGAAAAATCATTGAGATTGGTTTGGTTCTGCATAATAGGGATGAGTGGTGTGTAGGCAAAGCGTGCTATGCCTAACATGAGAACGAGGCTGATGACACCGGCAGCAAGTACAAAGTACTTCTGTCTTAATTGATCCGTTGAATGTTGCATAAAGTACCTTTCTTATTGTGCCTAAAGGCTAGTAACAGATCGGCAGCAATACAAAGAAAATTTGTACAACAGACTGTTCTATTAGTCGAAGTATCCAGAGGTTTAATGGACTAAATTAGGTATCACTTGAAACTAAAAGCGACTCTTTTACCCAAGGCTGGTCTTCGATCATATCCATCATGTGGTCAATAAATAAACGGACTTTGGGGTTCAGGTGGCGCTTGCTAGGGTAGATAGCATTGACTTCAAAGGGTGGGGATTTAAAGTCGGGAAGTACTTCGACCAGCTCACCTGACAATACCGCTTGCTGACAATACATCCGAGGCATGCGAGCTATCCCCATATCACGGAGAAGCACCTCTCTCAGGAAACCAATGCTGTTTGCTTTGAGTTGACCTCGGACTTCGATTGGCTCATTCCAGTTCTCAAACTCCCAATGGAGCACCGGTTTCAATATCCCAAAGCAACTATGTTGAGTTAAATCTTCCGGTGTTTTAGGTGTTCCATGTTTGGCTAAGTAGGCGGGTGTAGCGTAAAGACTACGAGATATTTTAGCTATTTTACGTGCAATCAAGCTTGAGTCTGCTAGTTCACCCACACGAATAGCTAGGTCAATACCTTCTTCGATGAGGTCAATTACACGCGTGCTTAACTCAACTTCTAAGTTGATTTTCGGGTAGCGCTTCATGAACGTACAGACGACATCATTCATCATAAAAACGCCTAGTTCAGAGGGCATTGTAATACGCAAACGGCCTCGCGGATCTTCTTGCGTCGCGGATAAATAATCTTTTGCAGACTCAAGCTCATTAATGAGCGGCTGGCAGCGGGCAAATAGCTCCTCGCCATCATCGGTGAGTTTGAGTTTTCGTGTTGTACGCTGTAACAGGCGCACGCCTAAATCATCTTCAAGTTGAGCGATGCGGCGGCTAATCGTAGATTTTTGAATACCTAGACTTTCTGCGGCTGAAGTAAAGCTGCCTGTCTCAACAATTCTGATAAAAAGACTTACATCGTTTAGGTTCATGGTGGCCCGCTTCTTGTTGTCACATCAGGTGATCAAATGGCTAGTCATTTTTCATAAAGATTAACAGGTTAGCACTGTTTTGTTATTTTTGACTAATCTGTTTTTTTATCTGCACCAAAATAGCATTGACCCCATTTGTCCGACTCGGTGACAGGTAGCGATCAAGCTTGCATTCTTTCAAGATCTGATTGATATCAAGTGAATTGATTTGCTGTGTTGACTGGCCCTGAATATGGCCTAAGAGCAAATATCCAATGCCTTTTATCAGTCGTGAATCAGAGTCAATGACAAACTGCCAATGCTCGTTCGGGAGTGACTCAATAACCAGCCAAACATTCGATTCACACCCGGTCACCTGGTTTTCAGCCTTGCGGTAAGGCGTGGGGAGAGTAGGCAGCTTTTCACTTAGTGACACTAAAAGTCCGAAGCGGCTTTGCCAATCAGGACTTGCTGCCATTTGTTGTTCACATAATTCAATTTTATGGCTGGCCACAAAATCGAGAGAAGGGCTGTTATCCGCTAATTCTGAGTTGACGTTGCTTTCTGATCTTAGCATTTCGACACAGGATTTTAATGCTTCACAAAAAAACGTGACCTCTTCGAGGGTATTGTAGAGTGCAAAAGATACACGCAATGTGCCTGAGCAATCGAGTGCTTCCATTAACGGCATCGCACAATGGTGTCCACTTCGCACAGCGATACCCGATTGATCTAATAAAATGGCAATGTCTTGATTTTGCAGCTCATCAAATTTGAATGAGATGATGCCTACATTCTCGGCATCAGGTGCAAAAAGAGTGATACCGGACAGTGTCTTGAGTTGCTGCAAAGCAGCAGTTCTCAGTGACTGCTCGTGTTTGGTTATCGCTTGCCTATCGAGAGACATTAAATAGTTAAGTGCTTCTGCCAAGCTAATAGCTTCTGCGATAGGGGGTGTACCCGCTTCAAATTTATGAGGTAAACCAGCAAAGGTGGTTTGAGTAAAACTGACTTGTTTGATCATCTCTCCGCCAGATTGCCAAGGTGGCATGGCTTCAAGTAAGGAAGTTTTCCCCCAGAGCACGCCTACGCCGGTCGGGCCGTAACATTTATGCGATGAGAAGAAATAAAAGTCGCAGTTCAGACTTTCGACATTAATAGGAATGTGCGCAATGGCCTGAGAACCATCTATTACAACAGTAGCGTTAACCTTTTTAGCCGCCGCTATCATCTCTTTTATGGGGTTAATGATCCCTAACGCATTAGACACGTGCGTTAAGCAGATGATTTTAGGTTGATGTGCATTCAGTAATGCCAAGTAGGCGCTTTGGTCTAATGTACCATCCGGTGCTAACGGGATAGGGATTATACGGGCATTTTTCCTGAGTGCTACTTGTTGCCAAGGAACAATATTCGCATGGTGTTCATGTGTTGATATAAGTACCACATCACCTGATGCAAGGTGCTGCTCAGCAAAGCTAAAAGCGATGAGGTTTGCCGATGCTGTGGCGCCACTCGTCCAAATAACATTCTCGGTCGTGCTAGAGCCAATAAAGTCTGCAACTGTCGCTCGAGCACGTTCAAAGTCTTGAGTTGCTAAGGTAGATAAGG
>DAIRSP010000119.1:0-8021 GCA_036804365.1 Neptunomonas sp.
ATTTGGGGCTTCCCGTTATTGTGCATACCCGTGATGCTCGACAGGACACTTTAGCCCATATCAAAGCTCATGGCGGCGATGCAGGTGGTGTGCTCCACTGTTTCACCGAGTCATTAGAGATGGCGCAAGCGGCTATTGAGATGAATTATATGATCTCCTTTTCTGGGATTATTACCTTTCGCAATGCACAAGAGCTGAGGGATGTTGTTAAGGCTATTCCGCTTGAAAAAATCTTGATTGAAACCGACGCACCCTATCTAGCTCCAGTTCCGTACCGTGGTAAAAAGAATGAGCCAAAGTATGTTGTTGAAGTCGCTCAGTGTATCGCTGACCTAAAAGGGGTGAGTTTAGATCAGGTGGCAAAGCAGACAACTGAAAATTTTTATTCACTTTTCTCAGCCGCGCGTTAGCTCAGTATCTTGTTATTTATCTAAGCCCCTTTCATGGGGCTTTTTTGTACCCGCTAGAAAATAGACCTTTTTTCCCTATAAATAATGGGTATATAGATATTTTGATCTATTCCATTTATTTATTTGCTTCAGTATGCTTAAGACTTTGGTATAACTTGCTGCAATCAATAAATAGAAATGTAGATAGGGATGGAACATTATGAGACGACCAGTACGAATAGCTGTTACAGGCGCAGCTGGAGCAATCAGCTACAATCTGTTATTCAAAATTGCAGCGGGTGAGATGATGGGCAAAGATCAGCCAGTTATTCTTCAGCTGATTGAAGTGCCTCAAGCGATGGAAGCCCTCCGTGGGGTTGCGATGGAATTGGTTGACTGTGCTTACCCATTGCTCCATACCATCACATTGCATGATAATGTTGAAGACGGCTTCAATAACGCACATTATGCCTTATTGGTGGGTGCTCGTCCGCGTGGCCCAGGTATGGAGCGCAGCGACCTTTTGGAAGTGAACGCTGAAATTTTTGCCCGCCAGGGAAAAGCGCTCAATGATTTCGCTAACCGTGATGTTAAGGTATTAGTGACGGGCAACCCAGCAAATACGAATGCTTTGATTGCGAGCCGCAACGCACCTGACTTGAGTCCATCTCAGTTTACCTGTTTAACCCGTCTAGATCATAACCGGGCGAAAGGGATTCTAGCGAGCCAAACTGGCGCTACGCCTAGAGATATTAACGGTATTATTATTTGGGGAAATCACTCTCCTACCCAGTATCCTGACTTGCATCACGCAACTATTTTAGGCCGGCCTGCGCTCGAGCAAATTGATCAGCAGTGGTATCAAGAGGAGTTCATTCCTAAAGTTCAGCAGCGTGGTAGTGAAATAATTCAAGCACGTGGTCTTTCCAGTGCGGCGTCTGCTGCTCAAGCGATTGTTAACCAAATGCATGATTGGGTGTTGGGAACCGATCTCGGTGAGATTGTGAGTATGGGGATCTTAAGTGATGGTAGTTATGGAATTGAAAAGGGTATTTTTTACTCGTTCCCAGTTCGCTGTAACTATGGCCGTTATCAGATAGTTCAAGGTTTTGAGATCAATGAGTTTAGCCGCGCAGGTTTAATTGCGAGTGAACAAGAGTTGCTCGAAGAGAAAGCCGTTGTTGAGCACTTGCTGCCGAAGGAAACCGAAGCATCACACCTTAACCTATCTATCTGTTTGCGCTCAGGCGTGACCTTGTATGCGGATGGTACAGGCCCCCATCAAGATACGAAGTTTATGACGACGAATCGGGTTATGTAATAGAGCAGGGACAGTATCAGGCTGGCAAATGTCAGCCTGATAATCAGGGGATCGAAGAATGATTAGTGGAAGTCGTCTTCGGTAGCCGGGGTAATGCTAGACATCATCTTGTTAAGGTCTAGTAGAATTGTTAGCACATTATTATGATAACAAACGCCCTGTACAAAGCGGCGGCTTACTTCATCTGCGGCAACGCTTGGTGCGCGCTCAATTTCGTTCTGCGGAATATTGATGACTTCATCAACGCTATCAACGACTAAACCAATCACTTCCTGTTCATTGAATTCAACCATGATAATGCGAGTATCATCATCGATATCAACGCTTGGCATTCCGAATAAGCGGCGCGTATCGATAACAGTCGCCACATTTCCACGAAGGTTGATAATGCCAAGAATGTAATACTCTGCACCCGGCACAGGTGTAATGTCGGTGTAGCGAAGAACTTCCTTCACCTGCATAACGTCAATAGCATAAAGCTCTTTGTTGACTTTAAACGTTGCCCACTGGTGGTAGATCACTTCTTCTTGATTGGCGCGCTTAACCCTTTCTTGTTTATCTTTTTTGTTTTGCTGCATCCCTTCAATCATTTTCAGGTGATCTGATTCATTCTTTAAACTCATCTTGCTTGGTCCACCTTAGTCAATTTCAAGCCAGTGGGCTATGTGGTAAATCAGCGAATTATATGTGTTTTAAATATCATCTATCGCTGAAGAAGCTTATTAAATTATCTCTATCATTTCATGAATTTGACAGATATGTTCTAGCATAGCTCAGATTTTGTATAAATGTATTCTCGGCCGCAACTTATTCAACATTAGTACTCTTTGTCATCTATGGATTAAGTTGCAGGGATCTCTTATTTATAGGCAGTTAGTCGGTTTCGGTAAGCCAGCAAGCTTTGCCGCCTGCTTCGCAGGACTTTCAGGAAAAAGCTTCATTAGGTAGGCACTTTTTCCCTTATCAGGCCCATGTTCTAGAGCAACTGCTTTTACCAAGGGCCGCATAGCCGGAGAGAGTTGATAAGAAGTATAGAAGTCGCGGATGACAGAAATAATTTCCCAGTGTGCCTCGGTGAGCTGAATCTTTTCTTCCGAGGCTAAGTAAACGGCAAGTTCAGGCGTCCATTGTGCTAAATCGGTTAAATAGCCTTCATCATCCAATTCAATTTCTGCGCTGCCTATTGTTACCCTTCGCATTAGAACCAACTCACAACTTTTTGATGTTGACAGGACAGGTTTACAAATCCTTCCATTGTAATCCGTTGTGTATCCTCTAAAGGATAGGTGTGCAGTCCTCTGGCACAAAGATCAGGCTCCAAAAAAGCGATGGAGCATCCTGTTGCTTTGATTTTAGATATGAGCGCCTGATCACTTATCAGTAGAACACCGTTTTCGATAGCTAATAACGTATCGCCAGGCAGCAATGCATTGAGGCATTGAGTCCATAATGACGTTTGGAGCGGTGATTTATTAACGGTATGCAATGTACTAGTCATTTTAAAATCTCAGAACCACATCAGATTCGCGAATCAGTTGAGCCATTTGTTGAGGATTAGACGCTAGATAGGGGATGGTCATCTGATCCGATGTTAGATGATGGGTCGTTAGGCTAATCTGATCGATATAGACTTTATCAATATCGTACATAGGGAGTGCAGCAAAGCTATTAGCGATATTTTTCTGATCAATCAGTTCAGGTTGCTGCGCTTTTAGCAGTAAGAACGGTGCATCGCCCGTCATTAAAAGAGCTATTTCTTGCTCAAAAGCCGCCAGTGTTAAAGCGATATCGAGGGCTTCTTTAGCGCGGGAGTTACCGTATCCGGACTGACTGATAATAATTAATATTTTTTTGTCGGCCATGATTAGTCTCCGAAAGTGATCAGACGATCTGAAACAATGGCGGCTTCACTCAGCTGACCAAGACCGGATAAAATAAAAGGAGCCGCAAGATTGTATGCGGACTTTTCATGACGTTTAGCTTCAGATGAGTCGATGACTCCTCGCTTAAGTGCTGCTGCGATGCAAACAACTAAATCTAGCTGATGCGTTTCTGCTAGCGTCTTCCACAGGGCGTAAATGTCTGCCTCATCTCTAGGGGGCGCGCTGATGTGCGACGCGGTTTGAACGCTCTCGCCATAGAAAAATACCCGATGTATTTTATGGCCCTGTTGTATAGCAGCCTGAGTGAACCGATAAGCAGTATGTACAGACTGGCTACTATAAGGCGCACCATAGATAAGAATGGATAACAGCATTCGACTTGAACCTATACCAATAAAAACGCCCCGCTATCTTAGCAAAGAAAGCGGGGCGTGTGGTTTTTCGCTTAATGAATTAGTCGTCGTTAAACGCACCCACTAAGCTGAGTAGGTGTACCAGCAGGTTGTAGATATTCAAGTAAAGGCTAACGGTCGCCATGATGTAGTTAGTGTAAGTACCGTTAACAATGTTGCTTGTGTCATAAAGGATGAAACCCGCCATCAAGAGCACCACAAGGGCCGAGAGTGCTAGATGCATCCCACCGACGTTAACACCGAGCATAGGCAGAACGAACAAAGCCACCATAGCGATGATCGCAACAATCATACCTGCAGAGAGGAAGCCACCCATGAAGCTGAAATCTTTTCTGCTTGTCAGTACATAAGCAGATAGACCAACGAACGTCAGTGCTGTCATACCCATAGCGGTCATGACAATCTCACCACCATTCGGTAATCCCAAATAGTGATTGAGTAAAGGGCCTAATCCAAAACCCATCAAACCGGTGAAAGCAAAGGTAAGAGGTAATGCCGCTGCGGTGTTTTGCTTCTTGTTAAGTACGAAGATCATCACAAAACTAGCGATTACACTACCCAAGTAGATGATAAAAGGAGGATTCATCGCCATGGAGATAGAGGCTGTAATAGCGCTGAATACCAAGGTCATGGATAGTAGCATGTAGGTATTGCGAATTACCTTGTTGGTTTGCAGAACGGATTGTTCTGAACGAGTGTCAATTGTATGTACGTTACTCATATCATCCTCGGAGGCAAAATTTTACAGTCAGGGGTTATAATGGCGTTTTTAAATTCTATTTCAACCCTTATGACCCTATTTGGGATGAAAAATTCCAAGTAAAATACTCGGATAATTTTTTCAACGGGATTTTCCACCAGAAAATATGGCTTATTTAGACATTATTTATCAGGATGACGACCTGATTGCGGTAAACAAACCTTCCGGTTTATTGGTTCATCCTAGTTGGATAGCACCTAAAAAAACGCCGAATCTAGTTTACTCTTTGAGCCGTTATTTTAGAGGTGCGCCTGTTTATACGGTTCATCGTTTAGATCGGGCGACATCCGGGGTGATTGTTTTCGCCAAGAATAAAGAAACAGCACAAAAGATGAATCAGCTTTTCTCTGAGCGGCAGGTTCAAAAAACCTACCTATGTGTAACTCGTGGTTTTACGCCCGAGGAAGGCGTGATTGATTATCCTCTAAAGCCTATCTATGACAAAAAAGCCGATCCTTTTGCCGATCCCGATAAGCCTGCTAAAGAGGCTGTCTCTGCTTTTAAGCGCTTGGGTACAGTTGAGTTACCCATTCCCGTTGGGAAGTACCCCTGTGCTCGCTACTCTTTAGTTGAGGTGAAACCCAAAACAGGGCGCAAGCATCAGATTAGGCGGCACATGAAGCATATCTTTCATCCGCTGGTAGGCGACACGAATTATGGTGAAGGTCGGCATAACCGTCTGTTCCGAGAGCAGTTTAATACCCGTCGAATGTTGCTGATGGCGACAGAACTGACTTTCAATCATCCTACAACCGGAGAGCCGACGACCCTGCGTGCGCCGGTATCTCTTAAAGTCGCGCAGTTGTTTGATCAATTGGGGTGGCAAGGGCTTTATCCGCAATCCAATGAAAAGGACAGCTTTGAGGCATTGGAAGCGCTGGCTGGCGAGGTGGATTCGCTTGACGTAACAGAGAGCGATGAAGCGGATGAGGAGTAATTAAGAAAAACGGTACAGCCAAGGCTATATAAGCTTTGGCTGTTGTGAGCTACGCACAAAGAGAGCTTACGATAGCCAGTTATCTTTATCGTTTTCATCAATAAAGACCGTCGGCCACTCATGACGTTTTGCTAACATGTCACGGGCGATAACTTTAGCACCTTCCAAGTCATGGCTTGCAGCCCAGCCACATTGCAGTTCATTACAAGCAGGCACCGAAGTCGCGTTTATGACGTCTTGAAGTGCTTTTTCAATCACAGTGAGCACTTCTTCATAATTATCGTGGTTGAGCAGCGAGAAATAGAAGCCGGTTTGGCAGCCCATGGGGCTAAAGTCCAGTACACATTTAATGTGATTACGGGAAAATTCAGCGATCATATGCTCTAGCGAATGCAGTGAAGGCATCGGCATATGTTCTTTGTTCGGTTGGCAGAAGCGGATATCGTATTTATGTACGGTATCTTTTTCACCTTTAGTGACGCCAACTAGACGTACATAAGGTGCAACAACCTTGGTATGGTTAAAGTTAAAGCTCTCAACGTTCATATTCAGTTTGATCCAGTGATTAAATTGCGTATCCTGTACGAAAATAATTTTAGCATGAGAATAAACAATCTTACTAAAGGACACTTCTGTTAAATGATGAAACAGCGGTCATTAAAAGACATACTCAAAGACAACAAGAAAATAAAAGTAGGCATCATTGGAGCAATGGATCAGGAAGTGGAGATTCTTCGGAGTAGCCTGTCTGATCGGAAAGACCACAAGGTATCTGGATATGAATTCTACACCGGTTTTTTAGAAGGTGTAGAGGTCGTTGTTTTAAAGTCAGGTATTGGTAAGGTAAACGCAGCGGTTAGTACGACGCTTCTGTTACATGCGTTTAATCCGGATTGTGTTATCAATACTGGTTCGGCAGGTGGGTTTGATCCGCAACTTGAAGTGGGAGATATCGTTATCTCCTCCGAAGTGCGCCACCACGATGTAGATCTCACTATTTTTGGCTATGAGCCCGGTCAAGTCCCCGGTCTACCCGCGGCATTTGAGCCAGATGTATTATTGGCTCAGTGTGCGGAGCGTTGTATCGGCAAGCTGAAAGGGATGAAAACGGTGCATGGATTAATTGCTACCGGCGACACCTTTATGAATGACCCGATGCGAGTTGCCCGCACCCGTGAAGTGTTTCCGACCATGAAAGCCGTTGAGATGGAAGCTGCTGCAATTGCTCAAACGTGCCATCAATTTGGAACCCCATTTATTGTGATACGCGCCTTATCCGATATTGCCGGTAAAGAATCGAACATTTCATTTGATCAGTTTCTAGAAACAGCGGCAAAGCACTCAGCCGAAATGGTAACTGAAATTACCCGAACAATTGGGCATTATGCCTAATCTCAAATAAAAACCGAGTTAAAGAGAAATAGCATGATTAAGTCTTTTCATCCGCCACAACGAATCCTTATGGGCCCAGGCCCTTCAGATGTTAGCCCGCGTGTACTCGAAGCAATGGCACGGCCAACCATTGGCCATCTTGACCCTGCTTTTGTGCAGATGATGGATGAACTGAAAGTCATGCTTAAAGATGCTTTCCAAACAGCGAATGAACTCACAATGCCAGTATCGGCTCCGGGTTCAGCGGGAATGGAAGCCTGTTTCGTTAACTTGGTTGAGCCGGGTGATAAAGTCATCGTTTGTCAAAATGGTGTGTTTGGCGGACGTATGAAAGAGAACGTAGAGCGCTTCGGTGGTGAAGTGGTGCATGTTCAAGATGAGTGGGGAACGCCCGTTAGCCTCGATAAAGTGCGTGCCGCGTTTGCTGATCATCCAGATACAAAAATTCTAGCCTTTGTTCATGCGGAAACCTCTACTGGCGTCCGTTCTGATGCTAAAGCGCTGTGTGAAATCGCTCAAGCGCACGGTGCCTTAACGATTGTAGATGCCGTAACCTCGTTAGGGGGTATTGAGCTAAAAGTAGATGAGTGGGGTATTGATGCTATCTACTCGGGCACGCAAAAGTGTTTGTCTTGCCCACCAGGTATCTCACCGGTCAGCTTTGGCTCACGCGCTGTTGAAAAAGTACAAGCGCGTAAAACCTCTGTACCTAGCTGGTTTTTAGATAAAAAACTGGTCATGGGGTACTGGGGCGGTGCAGGCAAACGGGCATATCACCATACTGCACCCATCAACTCGCTCTATGCTTTACATGAAGCTTTAGTGATGTTGAATGAAGAGGGTCTGGAGAACGCACATACTCGTCATGTTTTTCATCATGAAGCGCTGAAAGCGGGCTTAGAAGCGATGGGTATACAGTTCCTTGT
>DAIRSP010000120.1:0-7946 GCA_036804365.1 Neptunomonas sp.
CGATATTAGTGATCTATTAACAGACACCACCGGCCTTGATGCTTTACTTTCTGCAGGTGATATCTCTGTTACTGAATCGAATGGAGATACAATTATTTCAGTTGCAGCATCTAATGAAGTTTCACAAGTTATTACCCTTAAGGGCGTAACTGTTGATCAGATTACTTCAGGTGATTATGGTTCTTACAATGAATCTAATGATCTCGGAAATGTCATAAACGATCTCATTAATTCCGGCAAACTCATCACCGACTAAGGATTCATATGCACTACATTAAACGAAATGAACGCGGTGATATTGTGGCGGTGTCTCAGGAGGCGCTGCCGGGTTTTGTTGAGTCTGCTGAGTCGGATGAGAGTGAAATAATGGCATTCAGCTCTTCGCTTGCAGGGCAAGAGCATGTTGAACTTAGTCGGTCAGATCTTGACTTTGTTCGTGTGCTGGACGATGTCATTGAGCTATTGATGGCGAAGAATGTGATTCAGTTTACAGAACTGCCAGATGCTTCCCAAGCGAAGATGCTGATGCGTCGTCGCTTACGTGATGGCTTAGATAATAAGTTAGACCTTCTACCGGAAGATGAAAAACTGCTTTTAAAATGATTCGCATTGTGCGAATTAAAATTAGAAAAACTCTACAATCTTACCCGCCAATAAAAACCACCTTAGCTTAATCGCTAAGGTGGTTTTTTGCTTCTGGCCCTGCGCCTGCGTCTAGGCCCAATTCGTTAAGGATGAGCCACTCTTCAGGTGTTTGTACCATAGCGGCAATGGCCGTTAAGCCGATGGAGTGGACGACCAAACAAATGGCTCGAAGCAGTGTCTGGTTCTGCGTATCTTTGTCGATATTATGAATCAAAGATGCGTCAATCTTCACGTAGTCTAGACCAAGATCATGCAGTGCACTGATGCGCTCAATATCTTGTCCAGCATGTTTAATACCTACACGCACACCCATCGGTTTTAGAGTGTGAATAAGCTCTCTAAACGCAGCAATGCGTTGATGTGCTCCTTGTTCTGGTATCTCAATAGACAATCGGCTTGCCGCTTTGGGTGATGCTTTGAGTGTATTGGCGAGCCACTGTTTAAATAGACTGTCATCCAGCGATGCTGGCGTCAGGTTAACAGCCAAAGCACTATCACTGCTTTCAAGTGTACTGATGGCTTGCTCAATGAGCGCTTTATCAAAATCAGTGGTTCTTTTTAGGCGCTGTAACCATGGAATTAATTCACCGGCTTGGATAATAGAACCGTCAATGGTTAGGCGGGCGGCGGTCTCATTATGAACAAGCTTGCCATCGACTGACAGGACAGGGAACTGAGCGAGGTTAAAAGCCTTGGCGTTGAGTGCATCATTTAACAGCTCACTCCAGTGCTCAACAGAGTTATTATCCGGGTCATCGCTTTGATTAAACGACGCTAAGATCACTGGGTCTTTTAGGGATTTTATTTGTGCCTCTTGAAGTTTGGCATCCAGTATTGTCATCAGATCCGCTAGCGTGTTCTTAGGCGAATAATGTGCGGCACTCATGGGGATAGGGGTTAGGCTGTTTACCTCAAGTTCGCGCGCAACGTGTATGAGTTTTTGTTGAAGCTCATTTGCTAAATGACCTGGGTTGTCATGACCGGTCGCTAACAGTGCAAAGTCGGAGCCATTCAACCTACCTGCGACCCAGTCACTGTTGTTAGCCACATAATCATTGAGAACCTCACCGAATCTAGCGAGCAGTTTGTCTGCATGATTGCGACCGATTTCGCGGTTGATCTCTTGTAGGTTTTTTAGTCGGAACAGAATAACCACCCCGTTAGATGATTCGTCATCATGACTTAGTGCAGCTGATAATTTACCCATAAACGGGTCGCGATTGAGTGTGTTGGTCACCCTGTCTAGCTGTGCATTTTTTCGCCACTGTTCTAGGCGGTCTGTTTCCTGTTTAAGCATCTCTTGAATACGATCCGACAGGCTGTTCATTGACGACACAACGGACTTGAACTCAAGCGTTTTAGGTTCAGGTGTTGTTATGAAACGGCGCTCGCTAATGGCTTTGGCTTGATTGACAACGCTCGTTAATGGTTGAGTAATAACGCGTAATAAAAGGCTGCCTAGTATTCCTGCTAATGAAGCGGCGATGACGAAATAACTAATCAGATTTTTGGTACTAGACCAGAGTTCTGAGTATGCAAAGCGGTTGTGGCTCACCAGTGTCAGCATGCCAACTTGAGTCCATCCATCTTGAACGGCGGCAACCCCTGGCTGTGCATTGATAGGGAATAGCTCCACAAACCAGTTGGGGGCTTCCGTCACTTTGGTGTTATCGGTGCGTTCCAGCAGAGTAGTGCCGTCAGCTCCGGTGAGTTTAATCTCTTTGTAAAAGCCTGTATCGAACTGTGCAGCCAGTGTTAGCTCAAGCATAACGGGGTCTGCTTGTGAGCGACTTAACGATAGTGCGAGGGCGTTTGCGTTATCTGAATTTTTGATGGTGAGCTGTTTTTCTAAGTAATTTTTTGCAGACAAACTGCTAACCACGAAGCTGCCACCAAAGGCGATCACCATGAGTAGGATGATACCAATCCATAACTGTTTAACTAATGACATAGCGAAGCTCCATCTGGTCACAAGAGGGCATTATTGAATTCCCTCGTTTTGCATTCGTTCAATTAGGTCGCTCCAGCGCGATAATTTCGCGGCTGGATCATTTGAAGCAGCAGTGGTTGAACCGCCAACCCAAATACCCGCTGAGTTAAAACTAAAGACAGGGGTTAGGTCTGGACGGTTGGTTGCCGCTTTAATATCGGGTATTAAATTGTCTAAAATTAAAGGCGCTGAGGTGGGCTTTTCATAATAGCTCAATACCATGTGAGCTTGGCTAAGTGTGCTGTTTACACCGCCTATTTTTGCTTTTACGTAGAATAGCCGCAGATGCTCCATGGGCATTCCGGCCAATAAAAGTGTCATGTATTTAGCAATCGTAAAGTCTTCGCAATCACCTTTTAATACCCCCATGGTCTCGAGCGGGGTCGCCCAGTAATCACTCTCTTTCCAGTTGTAGATGTCATCAACAAACAGCACCCGTTTGTTAAAGAAATCGTTTACCGCTTCTAGCTTTGCTTCATGGGCAAGTGGTCTTACCTCATTAATGAGCGCTTGCCAGTCATTGACTGTTGCAACGGCTTTTTCACCGTAGCGTTCTTTGGCGATCGCTAGCATGCCAACATAGTCCGTTTTGGCTAGCGCGGTGGTCAGTGTTAATGCAAACAGCACGCCAGCAGATCGGTTGAGCGATCTGCGTATCCAGTTCGATTGGAACAGTGGGCGCGTGAGAGTCATAAGCTTGGTGTGGTGGCCTTTTTATATAATTGTTAGCAATTTGAGAAAAGTTGGCCCGCAATTTGCAAACGGTTTACTACACTTTCAACAAAGTAAATATAGACGCTGTGTGACATTTATACCAACGCAGCCACATTATTAATTGAATAGGAATTTAAAATGCGTCGAATGATAGCGATCTCAGTATTTTTGGGCTCTTCATCTTTTGCTGTGCAGGCCGATGAGACAAGCATTTTTGACAAAGCCATCAGTGAAGCTTTGATTAATAACCCAAGTGTGAATGCTGCTTGGTATAACTTTGAGGCGGCAGCACAAGAGCAACGCTCTGCTGAGGGTGGCTACTACCCGAGTATCGATTTAGATATGGATACGGGTACTCGTTGGTCGAAAAGTCCTGGAACGGATTTGGATGATTACAATCATTCAACGGCAACGCTGACGCTAACACAGATGATTTATGACGGTCACGAGACGCGTAATCAGGTGGCTCGTTTAAGCCATGAACGTCGCGCTCGCTATTTTGAATTTAAATACGAAACCGAGCAGGCGGCTTTTCAGGCGGTCAATGCCTATGTTGATGTGGCACGCGAGCAAAAACTGTTAGCGCTGACTAAAGAGAACTACGTTGAGCACCGTAAAATTTACGATCAGATCCTAGAGCGAGTAGAGCAGGGTGTTGGTCGTGGCGTTGATTTAGAACAAGCCAATGGTCGATTAGCGCTGGCAGAGACGAACTTGCTTACAGAAGTGGCTAATTTGCACGATGTGTCTGCACGTTACCAACGCATTACCAATCTGCTGCCAGAAGATAACCTTGCAGATGTCTCTTTGAATACCGAGATGATCGGTTCGGATGCAGCCAGCGTGCTAAAAACGGCCTATCAGGAACATCCATTTTTAATGGCCAGTGCTGAATCACTGATGGCGGCCCGTGCTGACAAGCGAGTGCGTGAAGCGGCAAATAAACCAAAATTAGATCTGCGTCTGCGCGACCAGCATGAGAGAAACCGTTCTGGTAACTCTGGCAATTATCGTGATATGGCAGTCGAGCTTGTGCTGAGCTTCAATCTATACAACGGTGGGGCCGATGCAGCCGCTATTCGCCAGTATCAAAAGGCAGCAGCTGGTGCAGAGACAGAACGTCTTGGCGCTTGTTATGACATTCGTCAGGAGGCAATGGTTGCTTTTAATGCGATCAATAATTTGCAGAGCCAAATTAGTCTGCTAGAGCAGAACGCATTGGCGATCAGCAAGGCACGTGTCGCCTATCGCGGCCAGTTTGATATCGGTCAGCGCACTCTGCTCGATCTTCTCGACACAGAGAATGAGTACTTTGAAACACGTCGTGCACTCGTGAATGCAGAAAGTGATTTGACGATTGCAAAGGCTCGAACACTCTCTTCAATGGGCGTGTTGGTTCGTTCATTTAACAAAGCTTCGTTTTTGCCGGTAGCCGACGATGTAATGGCTTCTTCTAATGAAGGGTATAGCCTGTGCCCAGAAGAGCCATCACGACAATACTCCATCGATCGTGAAGCGCTGCTTAGTAGTGTTATGAGTGGTCAATAAGGGTAAAAAGTTGACTGCCGAAGTCAGATTTGGTCAATAAAAAAGCAGCCCAAGGGGCTGCTTTTTATTTTAGCCTAATCGATCTGTGTTAACCGATCGACCTCTGAATTAAAGTTCGCCTTTGATGATAATGTCATCTTTCGACACTGAGGCAATGTCACGGTGCCCCATAAATGCCATGGTCAGTTCAGCCTCTTCATGGAAGATCTCTAACATACGTGTCACACCCGCTTTACCCATAGCGCCCAGACCATAGACCATAGGGCGCCCAGCAAGAACACCTTTAGCACCCAGTGCGCGAGCTCGAATAACGTCCTGACCGGAGCGGATGCCACCATCCATCCAGACCTCGATTTGATCGCCTACGGCATCAACGATTTCAGGAAGAACGCTGATGGATGAGCGAGCACCATCGAGCTGACGACCACCGTGGTTGGAGACAACAATGGCATCGGCACCTAGCTCGATACACTTTTTAGCATCTTCCGCTTCCATAATGCCTTTAATGATCAATGGACCATCCCACATTTCTCGGAAGAATTTTAGGTCGTCCCAATCTAGGTTTGGATCAAAAGAGCTGGCGGTCCACTTCATAAGATCGTTCATGTCATCGACGCCTGTAGCACAACCTTGGATGTTGCCAAACTCGCGGTTCTTTGTTCCGAGCATGCCAAATGCCCAGCGTGGACGACGGGATATGTCTAAAATATTAGGAATAGTTAGACGCGGTGGTGCGGTCATACCGTTGCGGTGGTCTGCATGGCGTTTACCGATAATTTGTAGATCCAATGTCACAACCAATGCCGAACAGCCTGCCGCTTTAGCTCGCTGAATCAATTTTTTGGTGAACTCACGATCTTTCTGAACATAGAGTTGGAACCAGAACGGTTTTGTCGTTGCTTCGGCTACCTTCTCAATGGAACAGATGCTCATGGTTGATAGGGTAAATGGAACGCCAAAGGCCTCGGCTGCTTGCGCTGCTTTGATTTCGCCGTCGGCGTGCTGCATACCCAAAAGCCCTACTGGAGCCATGGCAACGGGCATAGTGACATCTTGCCCCACCATTTGAGTCGCCAATGTACGAGGAGCAAGATCGCGAGCGACACGTTGGCGGAAAAGAATCTTATTAAAGTCCGAGTCATTCATTGCCAGCGTCTGTTGAGTCCATGAACCAGACTCACAATAGCCTTGAAACATTTTAGGGACACGTTTGTGGTAAAGGCGACGTAGGTCTGAAAGTTCACAAATTACACTCATTGAAGGGCTCCTTAACTTTTTTTGCACTCTAACCTGTTGCAGCGTACTCTGGCAGATAATAAACACTACTTGTCAGACCAGTTATGCCTATCACCTCTAATTTACTATCGCTATTGATGGATACCACCCGAGCGGGAGAGACTCTGCCGTCTGAGTCAAGCTTAGCGGCACACTTTTCAGTATCTCGCAGTGCCATTAGAGAAGCGATGGCTGAGTTAATTGCAGCAGGGCAGCTAATTAAACAGCAGGGGCGATTAACTCGATTAGTGAATCCACTTGAGACTGTGATTTTAAAACTGCCGGTTAAAGCGGATCCTACATTAGCCGAGGTGAGAGATGTGCTTGAGCTTAGGGCGTTTATTGAGTCGGTTGCAGCCGGGTGTTGTGCAGAGCATGCAAGCAGTGAACAGATTGCGGTTATTCGATCTGAATATGAAAAGATGCAGCTTCGAAGTCAAAAAAATACGACATTAATTCGTGCAAAAGCCGATCTACAATTTCATATGCTGATCGCTAAATACAGCCATAATCTCGTCGTCGCCAGCTTAAGTGAACTTTTTTACAACCGGTATTTCTCCTCTATTTACAAAGCTTTGGATTTAACACTTAAACGTTATGGGCGATATCCTGAGCGCATCAATCCACAGCATCAGCAGATCTTTGCAGCCATTGAAAGAGGGGATCGGTTCGCTGCCGAGGAGGCAGCAAGGGAGCATGTACTCTACACACGCTCTCTACTAGAACCCGCTCGCTAACTTTCCAACAGTTGAGCGTCATTAAGTTTGTTGACTTCAACTTCATAGTAAAAAATTGTTTCATGTGATTCTTTAGTACCGTTTGAAATAAACGCTCGTGAACATTATGAACAAAATGGTGTTTATAAAATAAATACCCCTTATCGCCACAAGCTTTTTCAGAAATGCTGTTTTCTCTAAATTCTTTTCAACTGTTCATCAAACTGCGATGTCAGTGTTCATAACAAGGAGAAGAAAATGAAACTAGCAAAAATTAAATTTCTAGCAGCGGGTGTTGCAATGAGCGTTGCCTCTTCTGCAATGGCGGCTGAGTGTATTGCTCCAGCTAACCCAGGCGGTGGTTGGGACTTCACTTGTCGACAGATCGGTAAGATCATGTATGACATCGGTGCAGTTAAAGATCCAGTTCAAGTGACTAACATGGCGGGTGCAGGTGGTGGTCTAGCCTACGCTCACGTAGTTAATGAGCGTAGCGATGACGGTGACCTTATTGTTGCAGCGTCAACGGCTACAGCGACTCGTCTAGCTCAAAATGCTTACTCAGGCATGACCTCTGATCAGGTTCGTTTCCTAGGTGCTATCGGTGCTGACCCAGGCGTTATCGTTGTGGCTAAAGATTCGCCATACCAAACTCTGAACGATCTTCTTGATGATGTTATTGCTAACCCAGGCAAGCACGCGTTCGCGGGTGGTTCTGCTGCAGGCGGTTACGATCACCTTAAAGTCCTAATGGCGCTAAAACGTAAAGGCTTCACTGACATCCGTAAAGTTAAATACATTGCCGTTGACGGTGACGCGGATGCGATTACACAAACTATCGGTGGTTTCACTTCAGCAATGACGGGTGACATCTCTGGTGTTGTAAGCTTCATCAAAAATGGTGACGTACGCGTATTGGCTTCATTCACTGATGAGCGTATCGAAATTCCAGGCCTAGATGCTGTCATTCCAACAGCGAAAGAGCAGGGTATCGACGTTGTCGCGGTTAACTGGCGTGGTCTATACACTCCAAAAGACGCTTCTGAAGCTTCTTACAA
>DAIRSP010000121.1:0-7928 GCA_036804365.1 Neptunomonas sp.
TGATAATCCCATACCTGTGCCATTTCCAATGGTTTTGGTCGTGTAAAATGGGGCGAATATATTAGGTAAATCCTCTTTTTTAATCCCTGAGCCTGTATCAGTAATTTCTATCAGTACTTGATTAGAGACTGTTTCTTTACTGTTGATAATGAGTTGCTTTGTACTGCTAGTCTCCATTGCGTGGATCGCATTCACCATGAGGTTGAGTAACACTTGTTTGATCTCACTCATGTTACACATGACCAGTCTTAAAGGCTTTAGGTCAGTAACGACAGAAACTCTGTTTTGGGTTATTTGGCTATTAATGAGTTTCAGTGTGCTATTAATCGCTTCATTTAAATCGCTAGGCTCAGAGTCATCACTCTTTGAACGAGAGAAGCTGCGTAGGTTCTGCACAATGGCCTTTACCCGTTGTAGCCCTTCATCGGTATCGGATAGCAGTTCGGTTATATCTTCGTGGATGTAATCAATATCATATTTCTTAATCAGATCAGTGATGGTTGATTTGCAGTCACTTGAAGCGTGTTTTGTTAATAAGAGTGACTTTATGTCGTCAATGAATTGGGATTCAGAGCGCCAATAGTTTTTGAGGATATCTAGGTTACTGCAAATAAAGGAGAGGGGATTGTTAACCTCATGTGCTATACCTGCAGATAGCATACCAATGGTAGCAAGTTTGTCTTGGCGTAATAGAGCAACTTGCTGCTTTTCTAAAAAAGCATTTTTCTTTTCCAATTCTTGATTGAGCTTATAAAGCGAACGCGACTTTTCTTCTAGAAGGCTTTCAGCCTCGAGGCGTGCTAAACGCTCACGGTTGTAAGCTTGTTTGTAAGTATCAGTCATGGATATAGGTTATCTCTAAATCACAGTGATCATCGCCTTTGTGCATACAGATATTATGGACAAGGCCAATTGGCTGCTTGTAAAAGCTTGAAGCACCACGAATAAGTCCTTCAGCAAGGATGCATAACTTTCTTTCAGATCGATATTGCATGATTAAGCGCCCATCTTCAGTATCAATATAGTCAAACTTTGGAAGGTTAGGGGAGTCGTACAGTTTTTTAACTTCCACATGAATGACATCGTCGATACTGCGCAAAAATGAGTCTAGGTTCGTTTGAGAGTCAGTAAAGTTCGGATGACGTTTCACTAACTCGTTAAACATAAATTCCCCAAAGGAGCCGATAAGACTTCCTACAGGGATATCTAGTTTGCTAGAAACGATGGAAACCAGTTCAAAAAGGTGTGAATCAGGATAGCTTTTGCTTGCCGTATAGATACCAGTTGCTTCGTTAGCACAAGCTAATATCTCGTTCCATGTTTCCATACCATAAGATTCAAGTACCATCTCTTCTAAAATATTAAAGACTACACCCTTCATTGATTAGAACCTCAAGCATCTATGCATCTAAGATTTAGTATAGTTTGCTTTAACAGAAGTGCAGTTGGCTGTATGTAGAAAGCTAGTAAAAAAACGGCCTTCCTTGGCACTTCAATACTCGCTAGTGAAAACTTCGTTAAAAGCTAGGTACATTTATGACAAATCTCCTGTTCAGCCTATAGTTTAATTTTGGGCTTCATGTCACAAAAGTCACTAATGTCATATTAGGGTCATCTTTTATAAAGGTCAAGCTTCTTTTAATCCTTGCTTTAGGTGCTTTCACAGATAAAAATTTCAACTGTATTTGCATCTTTACCTAAGAATCGTTTCAAGCGTTCGATGGAAGCAAAGGTAAATACATGGCCTTCAGGCATGAGCATGAGTTCATTTTTGTTGAATAAGTTTCGCGCCAGAACCATGCCAGGTAAAAGCATATCGATGCTAAACCTTTTCTCCCCTTCCTGTTGATTGTTAAGGGATAGCTTCTCTAGAACTGTTGGTATTAATGCCACAATGGATGGGTCGTAGATTGTACCACTGTGCTCTACTAAGAGATTTAAGGCGCTTTGCCCACTTAACTTTACACCTTGCAGTTTTCCCGTGGTGGCAAACGTAAAGTCTCTGGCTATTGCCAGAATTCTTGCGCCCACAGGTACATCATGGCCGCTATCAAATCTATCATATTGATGAAGTATACATTTCGATGCATCTTCCAAGACTGCCGCTGGTGCAAGTGATGTAAACGCTTTGTTTGGATGGGTTAGAAACAACTCTTTATCTTTGATACTGAGCTCATTAATCGGTTTCTCTAAAATCTCTTTAGGAAAACCAACTAAACCAATCTCAGATAATAAGCCAGCGAGTGAAATAGCATTGACAAAATGTTTGCCTAACTCCATCTCCTCAGAAATAGTCGTAGCAAATTCAGCAATCTGGACGGTTGTTTGGCCGCCAATATGTTCGTTCAAGCTCATAATGTTATAAAAAGCTTTCACGGTGGTGCTTAAATTGCTTTTGACCGTGTGATTAGCCTCTTGAAGTTTTAACATGGCGGCGCGTATCTGTTTGGTACGCTGATTAACCTTTTCTTCTAATTCCTGATTAACCGCTGTAAGTTGGCCGTTCTTTTGTAGGACCTCTTGCATCAACTCTTTATTATGGCGTTGCAGAGTTAAGTGGCTAATGGCTTGTTCTAAAACCCACTTGAGTTCATCATTATTCCAAGGTTTTTGGATATACCGATCAATCTTCCCTTCATTGATTGCGCTTACTGTGGATTGAACATCGGAAAAACCAGTGAGTAGTATTCTGTAGGTGTCTGGGTAGAGTTCTACAACGCGTTTAAGGAACTCTGCGCCGGTCATTTGAGGCATGCGCATATCGGAAATAACAATATCAACTTTGTGGGTCTTTAGTATTTCCAATGCATCCGCTGCACTTTGAGCTAAGTGAACTTGATAATCAGTTGTGCGCAATAGGCGCCTTAGTGTACTTAAAACGCTCTGTTCGTCATCTACGCACAATACTGTCCACGTAGGTGTGACGAGCGTTTGGGATTCGCCTGTAAGTACGTTTGATTGCACTGTTTGCATTTTTCATAACCCTTCCTAGTTTTTAGGCCAAACAACCTTTAGCAGCGTGTTAAGATCTATCTCCGTATACTAATCCAGATTTTTCTTACGCTAAGGTCGTTTCACTATATATTAGTATAGACTATAATAATGTCTCTAATGTCACAACTGTCATTTATTGGTATGTTGTATATTAAGCTTTAACGTACACCGAAGGTATTGTAATGAAATCATTAACAACAGGTGAAATTGCCAAGCTATGTGATGTCCATCTCCGAACGGTAATTCGGTGGATTGATAATGGTGAATTGAAGGGATATAAGCTCCCAGGGCGGGGTAATAACCGTGTTCTGGTTGAAGACTTTATTGCTTTCGTTAAGAAGCACGACATGCCTTTGCCGCCTGAGTTCGAAACGGTCGACAATCGGAAAATACTGATTGTGGATGATGAGTTAAGTATTGCTAAAGCCATTCAGCGTGCATTGAGGCCTCATGGTTTTGAAACATCGATCGCGACTTCAGGTTTTGAGGCTGGAAGTCAATTAACGATGGAAAAGCCTATTCTAATGACGCTTGATTTAAGTATGCCAGGAGTGGATGGTTTCGAGGTAATTAGAAGGGTTAGAGAGACCCCTGAAATAGCAAAGGTTAAGATCTTGGTGATCTCTGCGTTAGGTGATACTCAATTGCAACGAGCGGTTGAGTTAGGCGCTGATGCGACCCTGTCTAAGCCCTTTGAAAATCAACAATTGGTTGATCTTATTTACTTATTAACTGGGTTAGAAAAGCCACTTGAAGCTATCATTCAATAATAGAAGCTCACTAAGGCTATATAACTTAAGATGTATCAGAGGCAGAAGTACTATTCTGCGCTAGAATAAACGGTAGTTAAACGACCTCAGATTTATAGTTTTTTTCGTTTATTAATCAAAACCTATTTTTGAAGGTTTGGAATTTTAATAGTGAATAAGCGTATACTTATTGTTGATGATGAAAAGCCAATTATAAATGCTTTAAAACGGCTGTTGAGAAATCAGCCATACACTGTTTTAACGGCAAATTCTGGAATGGAAGCACTAGAAATTTTGGCGAAGACTGATATTCAAGTGGTTATCAGTGATTTTCGCATGCCTGGCATGACGGGTGGCGAGCTATTAGTTGAGATTCATCGGCGCTATCCTGATGTGGTGGGTATCATTCTCACAGGCTATGCGGATTACAGTGCGGTACTCGAGGCGCTAAATAGTGGAGCTGTCTACAAGTTTTTGATGAAACCGTGGCAGGAAGAGTCTTTGCTCTTAGCGATTCGTGACGCATTCGATTGTTGGCTTTCCCGCTTAAGAAAAGATGGGGTGGTGCGCCTCGTCCAAGATCTTTGTGAACCCATCATAGAAATTAGTGAAACAGGGGTTATTCGATATACCAACAATGCTGCTATTCAGTTGCTAACACTTCCGGGCGTAGAGCTGATTGGCCAATCTCTTAAATCGCTTATTCCTTCATTAGATGATCAACAGTTTAACTGTTTGCTTTCAAATGACGCTGCATCTATCGATCTCGCTTTCAGCAAGCAGTTCGGATCCATTCGTATTGATGTGCAAACCCTAGAGCGGGGAAGAAAAGTACTAACATTGCACCATGTCACTCCTTCTGTTTCAGTTCCCAAAGGGGTACTCAATAGGGAAGAAGCGTTACAATGGATGGAGCAACGGATCGAAAAACACGATGCCGAGTTTACGTTAATCTATTTTGATATCGACCGGTTTAGGAACTTCATACATAGCATTGGTCATACAAAGACGGATAGGCTTCTCAAACAGATCGCTGGAATACTTTATCAATCACGCCCTGATAATAGTGTTTTTTGTCATATTAACGGTGATGAATTTGTTTTATTCCTTGAAACTGTAAATCACGCTGATGAGACTCGGGCGCTGATAGATCAGTTTCTTTCACCTTTCAGACAACTTGTCCTTTTTGAGCAACACCCCCTTTATATTTCGATTAGCGCAGGTTTTGCCCATTATCCCTTTGATGGAGTGAGTAGCGAAGAGATATTGAATGCTGCTTATGCAGCTGTAACCGCTGCTAAAATGGAAAGAGGCCTAGGTTATGTTTGCTATACCCCGTCAATGAGTACTTGTCGCCAAACGATCATTGAGATTCAAAGTGATTTGTATAACGCGATCACTAATCAAGATTTGTATGTGGTTTATCAACCTAAATATTGTGTTAAGTCTCAGCGCGTTGTCGGTGCAGAGGCGTTGGTGCGCTGGAACGCGCCTGTACGAGGCGCATTAGGACCCGATGTTTTTATTCCGATAGCAGAAGAAAGTGGTTTAATTGTACCGTTAGGCGAATACGTTTTTGAAATGGCTTGTAAAACCCTGTTTTCTTGGGAAGGTGTGGTAGATGATGAGTTTGTGTTGTCCATTAATTTATCAGGCCGACAGCTTCGTGATGTTTCTTTACTGACCGCTATTAAGCGGATTGTCACAAGTATCGGTCTTAAATACACCCAACTTGAGTTGGAGCTAACAGAATCTTTCTTAATTCAAGATATCGATTTTAGCATCGGTATATTAGAAAAGTTAAAAAATCTTGGCATACGGATAGCATTGGATGATTTTGGCATAGCTTATTCTTCACTCAACTATTTAAGTCGGTTGCCGATCGATACATTGAAAATTGACAAAGTATTTGTCGACTTGATTCCTGACTCAGCAGATAAATATAAATTGCTAGAAAATGTGATTCGTATGTCACATGATATGGGCTTCAAAGTTGTTGCAGAAGGGGTTGAGACAGCGGCTCAGTATGAGTCTTTAAATGAAATGGGTTGTGATCAAATTCAGGGGTATCTTATTAGCCCTCCGGTGAGCGAATCTGAATTTAGACACTTTCTCTCGGGCAAATTGCCACAAACGTGTTTTTTAGGTAACTAAGGTTTTGCCTGTGAGTGACGCAGTTCAATTAATGATCATCGATGAAGAAGTCTTACAACTGCGTGCCTTAAAGCGGTTATTTAGGCATCATTTTCCTCGCCTTGAAGTCAGTTGTTTTGAATCTGCAAATAGTGCCCTTGCTGCAGCTAGCACTATCCTTCCCGACATTGTTATGTGCGACAAACGTTTGAGCGACATGGATGGTGCGGACGTTTTACAGAAAATACGTAGTCAACTCCCCAAAGCAATTCGTGTCATCTATTGTGCGGATATGACCTCAGAAAGCGTATTGGCATCGGCGGGTGTGGCACATCTGATGCTGAATAAATTTACGGAGTCAGATCAACTGTTAGGCATTGTAAGGCGTGCCAACTGCTTAGTTAATTTTCCTGTTGATGCTCAAGCCAAGATCTATTTGGGGCAAATTGATAATCTACCCGTGCTGCCCGAAACGTATAACAAACTACAAGCCTATCTATCTGAAGAGGAATACCCCAATACTAAAAAAGTGGGGAATATTATAAGCGAAGATGTCGCTATCTTCGCAAAGATAATGCAGATTGCTAACTCGCACCTTTTTGGAAGGTTAAGGGATATCAACACTGCATCAGAGGCTGTGACTCGACTGGGTTATGATTTTGTAAAAAACTTGGTGCTTTCGGTCGGTCTATTTCAGAACTATGATCTTGACTCATATAAGCATCAAAGACTGATGCAAGAGTCCGAAGCTGTATCTGAATTGATGGTCTCTATGATGAGTTATTTAAAGTATCCCCGTGAGCAAGTGGATCATGCTTATTTAGCCGGTCGCTTACATAATGTAGGGCATTTAATCCCCAGTACAGAGGCTTTAGAGGTTGCGAATGACGCCGCATTGAAGGGAGCTTACTTGCTTAAACTTTGGGGGTTCAAGCAGGATATCGTGACGGCCGTTCTGCATCAATCCGATCTATCCCAGGCTGAAACGGAGTCGACGCTTACTGTGTGTTTGAACTTAGCTATTGTCCTTCGCGAGTCCCAACGTCGCCGTGTTGATATTAGTGATCCAAGCTTAGGGTTCGATGTTAGCCGTATAGAGGCTTTAGGGTTAAATCCATGGTTAGCGACTCAGGTATAGGGAGATATATTGGGCAGACTAGAGCATAGGATACATCCCCCAATAATCGCTGTGATCTGTGCCATTGGTATGTGGGGGTTGGCTAAAGTGACACCGGTCATTTCACTAGAGTTATCTCATCGTCAATTTGGCGGTCTGCTTATACTCAGCATGGGATTCATGATTGGTGTATCGGGACTGATCTCTTTTCGACGTGCGCGTACGACAATCGATCCACTCACACCTCATAAAAGCTCCGCTTTGGTGGTAACTGGCGTTTATCAATACTCTCGCAATCCGATGTATCTTGCTGTTGCCGTGTGTTTGTTTGCGTTAGCTGTTTATCTGGCTGCACCAGTTTCCTTTGTTGGCATTGCCTGTTTTGTCGGGTATATCACGCGCTTTCAAGTGTTGCCTGAAGAGCGAGTTTTGACCCAAATATTTGGTGATGAGTATGTCGCGTATCAAGCAAGAGTGCGCCGCTGGATTTAAGCATCACTGATCATTCGATCTATCAATGACTGAGTTGCTCACTCAGGTAATCAACTAGCATTCTCACCTTGGGTGATAGATGTCTGTTATGAGGATAGAGTGCCCAAATTCCTTCATCTGAAGGCTGATGATTCACTAGAATCGATGTTAAACGTCCCGACATCAGATGTTCTTCAACATAGTAATCGGGTAGCTGAACAATCCCTATCCCTTTCAATGCCGCATCCATCAGTGCTAGGCCACTATTACAGGTTAAGTTGCCTCGTAGCTTAATGGTTTTATCCTTGCCATGCTCTTGGCAGCGCCAATAACCTAAGGTGCCTTGTAAGCAATTATGATGCTCGAGTTCTGATAAAAGATGGGGCTCTCCGCGTGTGGCTAAGTACTCTTTCGATGCGCACATATAGAGCTTTCGCAATGTCAGACGTTTAGCAATCATGCTT
>DAIRSP010000122.1:0-7824 GCA_036804365.1 Neptunomonas sp.
AATGTTCACTTATCTAGTAACCCACAGGTGGCTTTTAATCATTATCAAGACGCGTCAAAAGCTAGCCAAAAGGATATCGACTATTATGGTTTAGCCGTTGCCTCAATTCGCCTGAATAAATTTGAGCAAGCAGAAGTCGCTCTAAAGAAATTATCTCCTGAATGGCAACAGCACCTATTTGTAAAACTCACCTCAGCGGAGCTTTACTTAACCGCGCAAGACTGGAATCAATCGGTCAAAACGCTGGAAAAACTCTCTAACTATTACCCGGGCAACTACGCAGTCGAAAAACTCTTGGCTCAAGCCTATATGGGACTACAACAACCAAATAAAGCCATTAGCGTGCTCAATAGTGCCAAACAGTCATTCCCAACGGATACTCAAATTTGGTATCTGCTTTCTGAAGCGTTAGGACAAGCCGGTAAGCGTGATGCCGTTCACCAAGCGAGAATTGAATACTTCTTCCTTACAGGCCAGATTGATCGCGCCATTCAACAAATCACTTTTGCGAGAAGAGAGCCCAACCTTTCTTCCTCTGATTCGGCTCGATTAGATCAATTAGAGATCGAAGCCAAACAGATTCAAGATGATATGAAAATGGATTTATAACACCTATTTGCTGCTATCGAACCTAATTTTTTAGATAGCAGCAACCAAAAAACAGTACTAAAGGTTGATTTAGCTATTCCTACTTTAGAGGTAAGGTTGAAAAAAATAATAAAAAAAGTGACTTAAATCATGGACGCAATCATCGAAGTAGAGGTTCCAACTCTACCTTTGGACTTTTATAACGAAGACCATTCAGAAGCTGCATCACTTATTACGCAGATCAACCATATCCTAATAGAAATTCAACAAGCGCAGGTTTCAGTTGATGCCTTACGCCCCTTGCTTGGCGCTCTGCTCGAATGTAAAAGGAGTCATTTTGCACGTGAAGAGCAAGCTATGGCCTCAGCAAAGTACCCTGCATTCCATCTGCATAAACAAGAACATAGCCGACTGCTTAACGAAATGCATGCCTTGATCGATCATTGGAATAAATATCAGGATGTCGATTCTGTTGCCACCTATATGCGGGATATTTTTCCAGTCTGGTTCACTAACCATATGAATGATATGGACTCGGTCAGTGCCGAATTCATCAACTCCCGCTAATTCATGCTTTAATCGCGAGTGTCTGTTCTAGTATTGATAGTAAGATAGAAGCCTCTAACCCTTGCTCATCAGATAAGGCAGGCACAATAATTCCCTCTTTTAAAATGGCCATCACTATAAAGTACTGCGCTTCTGAAACCTTATAATCGCCAAGAAGTAACCAGCGCATACCCCAAGCTTTCAAGCGATCTTGAAAAGCCCTTATTTGGTCCCGCGTCACATCATCTAATTTGTGCTGCTCACCAAAATAAACGCGATAAATAGCTAAAAAAGCGGGTGAAGCCGCCAAGGAATTGAATAGATCAATTAGCCCTCTAAGACTATCAGGTTGATCTTGATCCGCTATCTTGCTCAGCAATAGCTCCAATTCAGTCAACATCTGCTCCAAATAGGCTTGAAACAACGCTTGCTTAGTAGGGAAATTATTATAAACCGTCGGCTTAGATACCCCTGCTTTTTGTACCACCAAATCAATCGAAGTACCTTGGTAGCCTAACTCAGCAATCAAGCCAATCGCTGAATCAAGAATGAGCTGCCGTTTAGATGGTCGTCCTCTCGCCATATATTACCCCTTGACGGCTGAAATAAACTCTATTAAATTTACCAAACCGTTTAGTTAATAATTAAATCTATGGTGTGATCATGAGTGATGAAGGTAAGTTTGGTCAATACGGTGGGAGCTTTATCCCGGAAATTCTTTACAACAGCCAACAACAACTACTTACCGCCTACCGAGAAGCGATGCAGGATGAGTTGTTTTTAAACACAGTGACCGCAGAGATGCAGACTTTTTCAGGTCGCCCTACACCGCTGACCTTCTGCAACAACCTGACTCAACTGATCGGTGGCGCACAAATCTACCTAAAGCGCGAAGACCTCAACCACAGTGGCGCGCATAAAATGAACAATGTTATCGGGCAAGGCTTGCTCGCTAAGCGGATGGGTAAAAAACGAGTAATCGCCGAGACCGGTGCAGGCCAACATGGCGTTGCTACCGCACTCGTCTCTGCTCGTTTAGGTTTAGAGTGCACCGTTTATATGGGGGCGCACGATATCGAACGCCAATACCCCAATGTCTTTTGGATGAAGCAACTCGGTGCGACCGTTGTGCCCGTTACAACCGGCGCTGCGACACTCAAAGATGCATTAGATGAAGCGATGCGTGACTGGTCTTCAAGCTATGAAGATACCCACTATCTGATCGGCACCAGTTGCGGTTGTGCGCCCTACCCTGAAATGGTTGCAGGTTTTCAATCCGTCATAGGTCGCGAAGTACAAACACAATCTATACAGCAGTTTGGACGCTACCCCGACCGCATCTACGCTTGTGTCGGTGGCGGCAGCAATGCCTGTGGTATCTTCCTCCCCTTTTTAGGAACCGAAACTCAACTGGTTGGCGTTGAAGCCGGTGGCAGAAGCGATGAACCAGGTCAGCACGCCAAACGTTTTAATACCGACCAAGCTCGATTCGGTATTGCTCAAGGCTTTGCTACCCGATTCTTACAAGATGAACAGGGGCAACTTCAGCCGACCCACTCTATCTCAGCAGGATTAGATTATGTGGGCGTCTCTCCGATTCTTGCGGATTTAGAAGAAAAAGGGGCTGTACGCATGATCAGCGCTAACGATCATGAGGTTATAGAAGCGTTCTCTCGCTTGACGAAAAATGAAGGGGTTATCCCCGCTCTAGAATCATCTCATGCCGTTGCCGGCGCACTGAGAGAAGCCGCCAGCCTTTCAACCGATGAGATCATTGTTATCAATATTTCAGGACGTGGTGATAAAGATATCTTCAACTTTGCAAGCGCATTAAAAGATCAGCCGTTTGATGATTTCTTACGCCACTACTTAGCCACTCATTCAGCTAGCCATTGATGCGCATCTTAGGAGTTTAGCAATGAACAATTTGACGCAGTTTATTGATCAAGAACGTAAAAGCAAACCTATCCTGCTGATGACGCATGTTGTTTATGCTTATCCTGATAGAGCCACCAGCTTATCTATTATGCGTTGTATGTTAGAAAACGGGGTTGAAATACTTGAAGTTCAATTCCCATTCTCTGATCCCGTCGCGGATGGTCCAACCATTACCACCGCTTGTCATCACGCATTATTGCAAAACCCAACACTGCAGCAATGTTTGGAAGATATGACGCTATTGGCAAACGAGTTTCCCAATAGCCGAGTGCTATTGATGAGTTATCTGAACCCGTTGATGGCCATGGGTATGAGCCAATTAAGCACTCAACTCGCCAATAAAATGCCAGCTGTGATCATCCCTGATGTATCTGTGGATCATGCTGACCTGCTGAGCCCGCTGACGGATGCCGGCATCGCGCCTATTTGGATTGTGACCCCGGATATGCAAACGGCTCGTTTAACGAAAATAACAGAGCAAGCCGCGGGCATGATCTACTGTGTGAGCCGCAAAGGCGTGACGGGCGGACAGTCAAGCATCAACCAAACGCTAACACCCTATTTAACTAAGATTCGCCAGCATACCCAGTTACCGCTGGCGGTTGGCTTTGGTATTTCCACTCAACAGGATGTAGCAGCGCTTGTCGGTCTAGCGGACGTGGCCATTGTCGGCTCAGCCTTACTCAACGCGTTTAATCAAGCAGGCATGGTGGGGTTAGTCGCTCAGTTAAAATCGCTGCAAGTTCGTTAGAGATCAACGCTGAGCAGAGCTACCCGTCGTCACCTTCACCTTATTGTTGGTATCTCTGCTTTGCCTGATCAGCGCATCCCCTGCCCAACTGATATCCTGTTTGGCTAAACGATCATAGAGCACAACATTCACTGTTGCTGCCAAATTCATACAGCCCGTCGTCGGGATATAAACAACAGCGTCGGCTTGATCAATCACCTGCTGAGATAGGGTTCCATCTTCAGGGCCAAAGATATAAAAAGCATTTTCGGGATGCTCATAATGAGGCAAAGGCGTCGCCCCCTCCACCAAATCGACACAAACAACCGTCGCCCCTTGAGGCACTACCTCTAACAGTGATGCTACACCTTTGAGAGGAATACTCTGTGTCGCATCTTTGGTATCCGTATTAAATTGCATCGCTCGATCATAACGCTCACCTGTATAAAAAACCGAGGTGGCGTTGTAACACCCTGCCGCTCGCATCACGGCACCCACATTGGTCGGACTTTTCGGATCGGTTAAACCAATACTGACCTGATTTTCTTGCATAACCTTCATCTACTCATGACCGATAAAAAGAGTGTAAGCATACGCGAATAGAGTCATCAGTTCATCTTATCAGTCTCTACGTTCTCTGTTATTCTTGGCGGTTCTGTTAAACGGGTAATCAACCCAAACTACGAAGATGAGTGATTGCAATGAGCAAATACTGGAGTGAAGCGATCCGCGGCTTAACCCCTTACGTTCCAGGTGAGCAGCCGAAGGTCAGTAATATTATTAAACTGAACACCAACGAAAACCCGTTTCCACCTTCACCTAGTGTTGTCGACGCCATTCATCATTTTAATACTGATCGCTTACGCTTATATCCAGATCCTGATGCCTCTGCACTGAAAGCAACACTGGCTAACTATTACGCATTAGAGCCAAACCAGGTCTTCGTCGGCAACGGTTCTGATGAGGTGCTGGCGCATACTTTCATGGCTTTTTTCCGCCAAGATAAGCCACTGCTAATGCCGGATATCAGTTACAGTTTCTATGATGTTTACTGCAACTTGTACGGCATTGAATTTAAACACATCCCTTTACAGGATGCTTTTAGCTTAGTTGTCGAAGACTATAAACAAACTAATGGCGGCATTATTTTCGCGAACCCGAATGCCCCAACAGGTCGCGCTATCACCTTGGCAGAGATTGAAAACCTGCTTCAAGCGAATACCGAATCAGTTGTCGTTGTGGATGAAGCCTACGTTGATTTTGGTGCAGAATCAGCGGTCGCATTGGTGAATCGCTACCCTAACGTATTGGTCGTGCAAACTTTCTCGAAATCGCGCTCTTTAGCAGGGATGCGTATTGGTTTTGCTATGGGTAGCAGCGAGCTAATTGATGGGCTTGAACGAGTTAAAAACAGCTTTAATTCCTACCCACTCGACATGCTGGCACAAGTCACTGCCATTGCCGCGATCGAAGATCAAGCCTATTTTGAAAAAACCACTCAAGAGATTATGGATACACGCGAGTGGACTACTGCGCAGCTCGAAGAGTTAGGTTTTATCGTCATCCCATCTAAGACAAACTTTGTGTTCGCATCGCATCGCTTTTTAGCAGGTGCCGAATTGATGGGCTACCTGCGAACACACAATATATTGGTGAGACACTTCAGTCGTCCAATTATCGATAACCACCTGCGTATCACCATTGGCACCTTAGCCGAAATGCAGGCTCTAATTAACTGCTTACAAAAGCACCCTGATTTGAGCATGTAATTCGATTTAAGCGTATAGCCGAGCTATACGCTTTATCTAATGTATTTAGACAACAGTGATTTCCTATTAGGGCAACTACCTAAAGCTTTTCTGTTGCTAAACTCCCTTTTTGCTTAGGGGATCTAAAGTGTCTGACTCTACTCGCGGTTTACTCTTTGCGCTAACAGCCTATGGAATTTGGGGCAGTTTCGCGATTTTTTTTAGCCTAGTAAAACACATCCCTCCATTAGAGGTGCTCACCCACCGTATTTTATGGTGTGCAGCCTTAGTCATGATCATCATCTGTGTGACAAGACAGTGGTCTAAAACCCTACAGGTTTTTAAAGAGCCGCGAATACTCGTTTCGTTGCTAATCTCTTCAGTGATGATTGCAGCTAACTGGGGGATCTATATTTGGGCAGTCGGCAATCATCATACGGTTGATGCGAGCTTTGGCTATTTTATGAACCCACTGCTTGCCGTGCTATTAGGGGTTCTCTTTTTAAAGGAAAACCTAGCGGCTTACCAAAAGCTCGCGATTGCCCTCGCCTTATGCGGCGTAGCCTACAAGGTTCTTGCTGTCGGTGAGATCCCATGGATAGCGCTGATAATTGCCGTTACTTTCTCCATCTATGGTTTAATTCGAAAACAAACACCAGTGGATACTGTAACGGGGCTGATGATAGAAACGCTACTCGTACTTCCCTTAGCACTCGGTTACTTTATCTGGCTTGAAGTTAACCAGGCGAGCAACTTAACCTTTAATTCAAATGGTAGTTTATTAGTCGCCTCAGGCATTATAACAGCAATTCCCCTACTCGCTTTCTCGGCTGCTGCCAGAAAACTGAGCTTAAGCACGTTAGGTTTTATGAATTACATTGCACCTTCATTACAACTAATCAGTGCCGTTATCTTGCTAGGTGAGCCATTTACATTCGATGAGCAGGTCACATTTGGATTTATTTGGCTAGGTCTACTACTTTTTACTGGAGGAGCCTTGTGGCGCCAACGAAAAGCGTTAGCGCCTGCTCAGGCGGGTTGAATTAACTAATCTGCCTCCCCCTCTATTCGATTGGTTCCGCTCTGCTTAGCAATGAATAGATGCTCTTCGGCGCGCTTGAGCATAATCTCAGGCGTGTCATTCATATCTCTCAAGGTTGCTACACCAATACTGACGGTAAAGCTCAGATTGCCTGTGGCGTAAGGTATATCAAGCTCACTGGCCAGTTTTCTGACACGCTCAGCCGCTAATTGCCCTTGTTCTCTATTGGTTTCTGGCAGGAACATCACGAAACGATCATCGGAGAAACGCGCAAAGAAATCTGCCGTACGTTTAAAGCCATGTATGGCAGTTACAAAACTTTGTAAAACCTTATCCCCAGCATCCCAACCATATTGATCATTAATCTGGCTAAACTGATCTACATCGATTAATAAAAAGGAGCAGATCCAATCGTAACGCTGTGCCTGTGCGACGGATTGATCAAGAATGGTCATTAAAGCACGGCGATTATATGCACCTGTTAACGGATCTCGCTGTGCTTGATGTGAGACTTTTTGCTCGAGTCGTTTAGCCTCAGAAACGTCATCAATCACGACCATCAATTCGGTTGCGCTTGAAGCAATGATATTGATATTCCATGTCTGAACAGAGGGCAGGCCCAACTCTCGCCAATGTAAAAGATGTTCAGGCTTCATCAGCAGTTGCGTTGTTTGAACTACATGGGTTTCTAACGCATTATCAATTAACGTTGAAATATCTGCAGACAACTCCGAAAAAAGTGCAGTGAACGTACGCCCCATAATCTCTTCAACATTGAGCCAATGAGCCTGTCCAGCATTAACATGCGTAACCTCTCCAGCAGCATTCAGCTGAAGAACTATTTGATGCATGGCACTCAGTAGACATTCGTAACGTCGCTTATACTGACTTTCAGAATCCGTCATCTCGCTCTCCTATCGGCATTTCATTTTTATATAGAAGTTATAGCACAGCTCAGATATTTTGTTATCAAAAAAGCCGCGTTTGGCGAATAGAGCGAGTTCTTAATCTAACGAATACAACGACGCACGAGCCTTGCCGAGTCACCGAAAAGATCAAGCGAATAGTTAAGAGGAAGTGTCTCTAGACAATCGAGAAAAAGGCGCACATCTTCTATCTCGCCTTTAAAGGCAACCTCAACTAAAAGTGTTTGCTCCCCTTCGCAGATAAACTTGAGCCCCTTCAGAGTAAGGTTGTCTGTCTCTTTATCGATAGGCGTGTGGCGCCAACCA
>DAIRSP010000123.1:0-7741 GCA_036804365.1 Neptunomonas sp.
GGTTCATACTGAAAGGGTACTTCTAGCTGAAGTGCTGCCCAGACAATGAGTCCGGACAGCGCTAGCAATGTACCCGCAAAAATGCGGTCATACATGGCAAATCTCACTTACTTAATAAGGCCAGCTTCTACGGCTAGATTACGCATGTAATCAACGCGTGAGCGAACATAGGTGTCAAACTCTGCTCCGTGCATTTTGAAAGGCATCAAACCTTTTTCATCAACAGCCTTCATGAACTTCTCGTCGTTATATGCTTTGCCAAACATTTCAGACCAGTATTCATATGCTTCGTTAGATACATCTGGCCCTAAGTAATAACCACGCAAAATAGTCCATTCAGCATCATAACCCGCTTCTTTTGCAGTCGGGATATTGGCAAACTCACCGCCTAAACGCTCTGGCGACATCACCGCAAGCACTTTCAATTTACCCGCAGCCATTTGGCCTTTCATTTCGCCAATATCACCAGGATAAACTTGAATATGGTCGCCCATTAAAGCAGCCATCGCCTCTCCGCCGCCCTCATACGCGACATAACGCATATTTTTAGGATCAACACCGGTAGACTTCATAAGGATTGCTGCTTTCATCCAGTCTTGGCTACCAACACCGCCACCAGCGCCTAGCACAAACTTGCTAGGATCTTTGGTGATATCTGCGACTAACTCTGCAAGTGTGTTCCACTTTGCATCAGCACTCACGATGACTGCACCGTAGTCCACACCCGCAGCACCGACCCAACGCACATCGTTTTCATCGAGATCTTTACCAAACTTACCTTGCGCAATGTTTAGTAATGAACCTGAACTAAAAGCGACTAAGGTATTGGGATCATTACGGCGATTCGCATTGATATGGTTGTAAGCAACGGCACCCACGCCACCCGGCATAAAGGTTACTGCCATTGGAGAGGCTAATAAGCCAGCATCGGCAAAACCGTTAGAAACGATACGACAGGTTAAATCAAATCCACCGCCTGGTTTTGCCGGTGCAATGCATTCAGGTTTTGTCGGTTCAAATGCGAAGGCTGAAAAAGCAGAGGTTAAACCTGCAGTGAGTAATAAAGCGCTTAACTTGAGCTTCATTATTTTTCTCCGTTTTTAATTGTTTTTTTGAGATACAACACGTCACAGTCAACGTATGAGCTAAACATACGCCTTGAAACTGACAGCGACCTGACAGCAACAGTCAAATCAGTAATTATTTCTTGCACATAACGGTGTGCTGATTAATCTTATAGCTATGCGAATTTTACTTATCGAAGACAATGAAGCACTGGCGGATGCAACTCGCGAGTACTTCAAACATATTGGTCATCCACTGGACTGCTCAGGCTCGGTTGAGGAGGCTGAACGCTGCCTATCATTTGATGATTTCGATCTGCTAATTTTAGATATCAACCTACCCGGTCGAAGCGGTTATCAACTGCTGCAATCCTTAAGGAAACAGGGTAAAAAGATTCCTGTTCTGATTCTGACCGCTAGGGCCGAAATTGATGACAGGGTCAGTGCACTCGATCTTGGCGCAGATGACTATATGGTTAAGCCGTTCGATTTTAGAGAACTAGCGGCGCGCTGCAGGGCGCTACTCAGACGCGAAAGAGGCGATGCCTCGAATGAAATTCAATGTGGCAATCTTATCTATAATGTGGGATCTCAAACCGTGACGGTCAATAATGCACCGGTTGATTTACGCCCTCGTGAGATACAACTGCTAGAGCTTTTCTTGAAAAACCCAGATCGTATTTTAACAAAAGATGATATTGCCAATCGGCTTTACACTTTCGATGAAGCGCATACCCCGAACGCGATTGAACAGGCACTCACTCGTTTACGTAAGAAGCTGGCTGACTCTTCTTTGCTGATCAAAACAGTGCGCGGATTAGGCTATCTAGCCCATGTTAACGACTGAACGCACCTACTCGCTTCGCAGTCGTATGCTGCTGCGAACCGGAACACTGATGCTGATTGTATTACTTTCACTGAGCGCAGGCGTTTGGCAGTACGCTAAACAAGCAGCCGATATTTCATTTGACCGTTTACTCAATAGCGCAAGCCTCTCTATCATGGAGAGAATACGTGTCAGTAATAATCAAATCACCTTAGATATCCCCTATGCTGCGCTTTCTATGATGGAACTCTCTCAAAATGACAAAGTTTTCTATCAAGTTAAAGATCACAAGGGTGTTCTATTAACCGGCTATCCCGACCTACCTGAGCCTAAAAGTTATAAACCAACCGATATCCCCAAGTTTTACAATGCAAAATTTAAAGATGAAAGTTTAAGACTGGTTATTCAAAGCAAGCGACTCTCTGACTCCGCGGTATCCGGTTGGGTACAGGTGACACTAGCGCAAACTCGGGGTGCTCGAAATGAGCTGACCTTTGATATTTTTTACAATGCCCTCCTCACACTGATCGGCATTGTATTACTAGCAATGATCACGGTTTGGATCGGGATTAATCGCGCATTAAACCCGTTAAGCACACTCTCTGATAACTTACAAAAACGCACCGCCAATGACCCTACGCCGCTGCCCTCTACACCGATTCAAGAGGTGTCACCGCTTGTGAATGCGATTAATGATTATCAGCAAAAGCTCCAACATAATCTTGACACCATGAAGGTCTTTATTGCTGATTCTACTCACCAAATTCGTACAGCGCTCAGTGCAACACAGGCACAACTCGATATCTCTCTTCAAGAAGACAATGCCCAGCAACTCACTATTCGACTGCATAAAATTCGTCAAGAACATTTACGCTTAACTCGCCTCACCAACCAATTACTTGCGCACGCACTTGTGGTCCATCGAGGTGACACCCAACTAGCCGAGATTTTTGATCTTGATGCATTACTGAAGCAAACATTGACTGATTATGTACGCGATTTTGCGCACACTCAGATTGAGTTTGAGTACAGTGCTCCGGATACTGCCGTGATGTTCGCGGGAGATTCTGTCAGCTTGAAAGAAGCGGTTAAAAACTTACTTGATAATGCGGTGCGCTATGGTCCAGAGAACAATATCATTCACTTAAACCTAACCACCGATGCTGAACAGATTATGATCCAAGTCGATGATAATGGCCCAGGTATTCCTGCGCATTTACGGCGACAAGCGGTACAGAGATTTTCTCGCCTTATCACATCCAATCAAGGTTCTGGTTTAGGACTTGCGATTGTCGAAGCGGTGGCTCATGCGCACAAAGGCAGTTTGCAACTAAGTAACAGTCCGAGCAATGGATTAAGAATATCCCTTCTACTACCAAAAGAATCGATATGAAAAGCGTCTTGATTTGTCTGCTGTGCATTCTCTCCTTTGCGACTAATGCATCCACTCTGCCTCAGTCACTCGTCATTTACAGTGCTACGGATACTTTAGCGATTCAGCCAATTATCGATGCATTTATACAGCGTAACCCCGGAATCAAGATTCGATATCAAGAGTTTCAAACGACTGACCTGTACAATACCATGACCGCTTTACCCAAAAATCGAATGCCGGACCTAGTGATTAGTTCGGCGATGGATCTACAAATTCGGTTGGTCAATGATGGTTTTGCTCAGACCTTTTCATCCCCAAACACTGAAAACCTACCGAGTTGGGCCAATTGGCGTAATGAAGCCTTCGGCTTCACCTACGAGCCAGTGGTGATGGTTTACAACAAAGCTGCTTTTAAAAACAAGCCTATCCCGGATACGCACGAAGCACTAGCAACAGCATTACGCACCGACGACAAGTTTTATAAAAACAGTGTGGGCACATACGATATACGCTCCTCTGGGGTCGGCTATTTATTTGCTGCCCAAGATGAGATCTTATCGAGTATTAGCGGGCGCTTAAAAGAAAGTTTCGGCCGTGCTAGTACACGTGTTTACTGCTGCACATCGGAAATTCTTGACGCTATCGCAACCGGACAATTGGTATTGGGCTATAACCTACTCGGATCCTATGCACTGGATCGAGCGCGCAAGGATAATCGCATCGGGGTCATTATGCCCGATGACTACACCTTAGTGATGAGCCGTGTTGCATTTATCACAAAAGAGGCAAAGAACCCCGCAACGGCCAATGCCTTTCTGGACTTTTTACTATCACAGGAAGGTCAGGCTTTAATCAGTAGTAAAAGTGGTCTTATTGCTATCGATCCAAGGATCGATGGTGACTTTTCGATATCAAGTATACAAGCAGGCAAACCACTCAAGTTTGTACCGATTAAACTGGGGCCGGCTCTCATGGTATATTTAGATCAATTAAAACGACGCAGGTTTTTAACCGAGTGGAGCAATGCTTTACTGTATGACTTAACCGTCCCTTAGCTTGATTTCTGCTATAGTAAACTTCATTGTATATGACTGGTTTTAGGTTATTCACAGGACAAGGAATTATTTAATGCTTAGATCTCTATGTGTTGTCACCGCATTAGCATTAACGTCACAAGCACAAGCCGGCATCTATAAATGCGAGATGCCCGATGGTGTGATGGCCTATCAAAATCAACCTTGCCCACCGATTGCCGTCAAGGCAGAAGAAACTAATTTCAAACTGACCACTAAGCCAAAAGAAACACCTCCCGCAGACACGCCCACCACTGATCAATCACCAACGCCTACTGAAGAAAAGTCTTGGTTAGAGCAACGTATTGAACAACGAGAAGCTCAAAAAAAGCGTGATCAGGAAGCGAAAGACGCCACAGACTCTGCTGCTGAGAATAAAATCCGTTTTGAGAAACTAATCAAAGAACACAAAATCGATGTAGGGATGACCCGCGAGCAACTGATCCAATCATGGGGAATGCCTTCTGAGGGTCAACGTACAACCTCTCCCGATGGCGATGGTGAGGTACTCAAGTTTAAAAACTTGAGAGATTTAAAAGGTGCTACAGCTGCAGTGGTGACGTTGAAAAATGGTAAGGTGGTAGGCTTTACCAAAGAGTAATTTTAGATCTAACTCAGCTCCTCGTACGTATTCAGTCTATTAGACAAATCATTATTCTGTTGCTGAGTAATCTGATGAAAAATGGCCAACCGAGTGTTTGGATAACGGGTGCTAGCCAAGGTATTGGGGCTGCACTTGCCGCCCTCTTTGTAAAACGCGGATACCATGTGTATGCCAGTGCTAGAAATATCCCTGCTCTTGAAACACTGAGAGATCAGTTAAAACCTTATGGTTCGCTAACACCTGTCCCATTGGATATAACCCAGCATACCGATGTGATCGCTGTAATGAGTCAAATTTTAAAATATGACTCCATTGATATTGCAGTTCTTAATGCAGGTACCTATATCCACCAACCGGCTGATCGCTTTGAACAACATTCGGTGAAAGCGATGATGGACCTTAATTTATTAGGCACCGCTAGCTGTTTAGAAGTATTACTACCCGATATGCTCCAACGAAAATCAGGCCAGATTGCAATCGTATCCTCGCTTGCCGGTTATCGAGGGCTTCCGAATGCGAGTGGTTATGGTGCGAGTAAAGCGGCATTAATTAATTTAGCCGAATCACTCAAGTTAGATTTAGAACCTAAAGGAATCGATATCCGCTTAATTAACCCTGGGTTTGTTGAAACACCGCTAACTGCCAAGAATAAATTTCCTATGCCGGATATTGTTTCAGCAGAAACCGCAGCCCAGATTATCTATACAGGCCTGCAAAGCTCAGCATTTGAAATTCGCTTTCCACGCCGTTTCGCTTGGGTGATGAAGTTCATTAAACTTCTACCCTACTGGCTTTTTTTCCCCGCTGTTCGGCGAGCGACAGGTAAACAACATGACTAAAGAAGAGACGTTAACGGCCTATTTAGCGCTTTTTAATAATCTGGAAACCGGTCTTACAACAGACTCACTAACAACATTGACCACGTCTGATGTTCACTTTATCGACCCCTTCAATGATGTCAAAGGTCAAGCATCCATGTATCGAGTGCTTGCTCACTTTAAACAACAGGTTGCATCGCCCAGATTTGAGATTCAGCAGATTGCATGGTCCGCAGATACTTGCTTCTTACGGTGGGAGTTCACAGGAAGGCTGCCTAAATTAGGCGAATGGTCATTTCCAGGGATGACGGAGCTTCACTTCACTCATGATGGATTGATTAGTTTACATCAGGACCACTGGGATGCTGGCCAACACTTTTATCAAAAACTTCCCATTGTTGGCTCAGCACTTCGCTTTATTAAACGTAAACTCCAGATTAACTCAAATATATAAACCAATCTAATTCAGGTCCTTTAGGAACAATGCCCGTTGGATTCAGTGCTTTGATGGAGAAGTATCCTGCTTTGATATGGTCAATCTTGGTATTTTCACTAAAGGCGGGAACCAACAACAACCGCTTAATATAAGCCGTTAAATTTGGATAGTCGCTGATTCGTTGTCGGTTTGTTTTAAACAACCCGTAATAAGCCACATCAAATCTTACGAGCGTGACAAACAGTCGAATGTCAGCTTCCGTTAACTGCTCATTAACCGCATACTGATGCTGTTCAAAATGGGTTTCTAACTCATCCAACGTAGCAAAAACCTCTGCATTAGCTTCTTCATAGGCCGCTTGAGTCGATGCAAAACCCGCTTTATAAACCCCATTGTTTAACGACTCGTAAATACGCTGGTTAAACGTTTCGATAGCAGCAAGATGCTCGATAGGCCGGATATCTATGTCGACTCGATGCAGAGGACGTAAGTCTTCATTAAAAATGCTTAAAATGTCAGCAGACTCATTATTAATGATCCGCTTGGCTTGTGTATCCCAGAGTACCGGCACGGTAGCTCGGCCTGTGTAGTTTGCATCTGATTTTGTATAGAGTTGATGAATAAACTCGATATTCTCTTTTTCCAGGGGTGTCGTTCCCGCGAATGAGCCAAACTTCCAACCTGAATCGGATAATGCGGGTTCAACCACGCTCACGCCAATATGCGCTTCTAACCCTAATAAAGATCGAGCAATTAATGTACGGGTCGCCCATGGACAAATATACGCCACATAAAGCTGATAACGCGGCTCTGAAAACTCTCCAGCAGCCATCTGCGCAACTATTTTAGGATCAATGCGCTCCCTAAATGCGCTTGTCTGTCTTATAAAGCGACCTTCATTGTCTTTGTTCTGAACGGGATCCCACTTCTTTTGCCAAACACCATTGACCAACATATCTTTCTCCAACTAAAGCCCGCTTAGATCACGCCTGATATAAGCGGGGCCTATCTCAACTAAGCAGCGCGTGCAGAAGTTGCAGGTTTAATTAATGTTAGCGCACCATTTCCAATTAAGTACTGAACAAACGAAGCAACGATTAAAAAGAGTGGGTATTCCCATCCACCGCCTTCATTACTATAGCCCCAACCATTTCCACCATGCACAAAGACGATAGAACCTACTAAAACCGGCACTAATGCGAGGGCAACCCAACGACTATAGACACCTAAGAGCAGTGCAGCTCCGCCCACAATCTCTAATCCCATGGTCAATGGCCCAAAGAAGGCTGGCAAACCAAGCGATTCAAAGAAGCCGGCGGTCCCCGCTGGGGTAAACACGAACAACTTCAGTAACCCGTGGGCTAAATACATACTGCCTAAAGCGACTCGAAGTAAGGTAGCGGCTAAGTCAATTTGTGATTTCATTTTGTAGATCCTCATTGTTTGATTTGATGGGAATAATTTTTGACCAAACAGATAAAACAAACAATAATCACTTTACTAAACTAATTGTTCAGAAATATTTAACAGTATGGATAAATTAAA
>DAIRSP010000124.1:0-264 GCA_036804365.1 Neptunomonas sp.
CCTGTTTTTCGCTCTTTGTACATCAGTTGAAAAACAAGCAGGAGGTTTAGGTCAATGTCTTTTAGCTTAATCATGGTTATTAGATATTAGTTTCATGAATACTAATTATAGACACTATTGGATGTCTGAATAAAGTGCTGGGATTTATATTGACTGGAAATCATTAAGAAAGATTAACCAGCATTTGGAGTTCCGATGGATATCAAAATCTATCCTCTCAATAAAACCATCGCATCAGCAAACGGAAGTACGTTGCTTGATAGT
>DAIRSP010000124.1:281-7680 GCA_036804365.1 Neptunomonas sp.
GCAATGTGCCGATTTCATACAGCTGTTTGTCAGGTCGCTGCGGTACGTGTCGTTGCAAAGTTATTGAAGGTGATATTAGAGGGCCGTCGGCAGCTGAGGGGCGATTAGCAGGAGAAGGCCAGTATGTTCTCGCCTGTCAGAGTTTTGTACACAGTGATGCGGTTATTGAGGTGCCTGAGCCTGATGAAGTCGTTATTCATCCCATGAAAACACTCAAGGGTACTATCACAGCGTATGAGCACTTAACACCGGATATTCGCCGTATTCGTATTAAAACCAATAAGCCTCTTGAGTTTTCACCGGGCCAGTACGCATGCATTGATTTTTGGAAAGAGGCAGAGTCTCGTTCCTATTCAATGGCCGGACTTCAAGAGGATGATGAACTTGAGTTTCATATCAAAATCGTCCCTGATGGTCGTGTGACCTACTATCTCGATGAGAAAGTTTCAGTTGGCTCGAGTGTAAAGCTAAATGGGCCATTGGGTGCATCATACCTACGCCGAAAGCATGTAGAACCCATGCTGTGCGTAGCAACAGGTACAGGGTTGGCGCCCATCTTATCAATTATCCGCGGCGCGCTAGAATCCGGCATGAATAATCCCATCCATATGATCTATGGTGGACGCACGGCTGATGAGTTTTATGGGCTAGAAACTCTCAAAGCTCTCGCGGATAAATTCGATAATTTCAATTTTATAGCGGCTGTAAGTTACTCCGAACACCCGAGTGAATACTTCAATGGCTTGGTTACCGATGTGATAGCTGAGCATTACCCAGATATTTCTAATTGGCGTGTTTATTTAGCAGGCGCGCCTGCCATGGTGGAGGCGACCTCGCTTGCGTGCAGTCATAGAGGTGCTTTGACCGAACATATTTATGCAGATGCATTTTATCCCAGTGGCGTTTAGCCCGTTGTTTAACCAAGTCGAATAATTAAAAAGGTAAAGCAAATGAGTAGTGAGAAAATTATTCCCGTCAAGGAAGTTTGGGATCAGCCAGATACGAGTCGTATTCCGTTTTGGGCTTATACGAGTGAAGAAAATCATAAAAATGAGCTGCAAAATCTATTCTACAACAAGCACTGGTGTTATGTCGGGCTTGAAGCAGAAATTCCTGAAGCTGGGGATTTTAAACGTACGGTGATTGGTGAACGTTCGGTCATTATGGTCCGAGGTGAGATGGGTGAGGTGTTTGTTGTTGAAAACGTTTGTGCTCACCGTGGTATGCGCTTCTGCAGAGAAAAGCATGGTAAGGCTAAGAGCTTTGTATGCCCATACCATCAGTGGAATTATGGTCTGAATGGTGATTTACAGGGCGTACCGTTTCGTCGTGGTGTGAAGCAGGACGGTGAAGTGAAGGGCGGAATGCCTAAGGACTTTAAACCTGCCGATCACGGGCTGACACAGTTGCGTGTAGCGCTGCGCGGAGGTGTTGTATTCGCCACATTTGATCAGGAAATGGAATCCTTCGAAGAGTTCGTGGGTCCTGAGATGCTGCATTATTTCGACCGTATGTTTAATGGTCGAAAGTTGACCTTATTGGGTTATAACAAGCAGCGAGTGCCAGGGAATTGGAAGTTGATGATGGAGAATATTAAAGATCCTTATCACCCTGGTTTACTGCATACCTGGTTTGTCACCTTTGGTCTTTGGCGTGCTGATAACCGTTCAGAGTTAAAAATGGATCAGCATCATCGTCATGCGGCCATGATTTCAACCAGAGGTGCTGGCGGTAAAAACGACCAAACGACTAATGTATCAAGCTTTAAAGAGTCCATGAAGCTAAACGATCCCCGCTTTCTTGATGTTGAAGTCGAGTCTTGGTGGAACGGTCCTACAGCTGTGATGATGACGCTTTTCCCCAGCGTTATTTTGCAACAGCAAGTCAATAGCGTGAGTACTCGTCATATCCAGCCTAATGGACATGGTTCATTTGACTTCGTTTGGACACATTTCGGCTTCGAAGACGATACCCAAGAAATGACGGCAAGAAGACTGCGCCAAGCAAATTTGTTTGGACCGGCTGGCTTCGTATCCGCAGACGATGGTGAAGTTATCGAATTCTCCCAAGAAGGTTTTGAACAAAAGCCATTCTATCGATCTTTAGTGGAGTTAGGCGGTCGTGAAATTGGAGATACCGATCATATGGTTTCGGAAACTTTAATTCGCGGAATGTATGAGTACTGGCGCAAGGCTATGGGAGTGTAAGCTGATGAATACTGATAACTACCAAAAAATATCTCAGTTTTACCAAGAATATGCTGCAGCAGTGGATGCTGCAGATTGGGACGGTTGGTTAAGCATGTTTACGGATGACTGTCTTTATAAAGTCCAGTCCCGGGAAAACTACGATAGAAAATTACCAATGGCGGCTTTGTCATTGGACAGTAAGAACATGTTGAAGGATCGTATTTACGGTATTACTGAGACTATCTTCCATGACCCTTATCTGCAAACTCATATTATATCAGCACCTAGGCTAACAGGTGTTTCACCGGATGTAATTGAGTCAGAAGCTAATTATGCCGTATTCCGTACAAAAAATGATGGTATCGCTCAGGTGTTTAATGTTGGTCGATATATTGATCGGTTAGTCATTGTTGAAGATAAAGTTCTTATTAAATCTAGAGTCTGTGTCTTTGATAATGACATGATCCTTAACTCATTAATTTACCCTATTTAATCGGAATAATTAATTCAATAGAGAATGTTGTAGTTTTAACCAACCAATAGGTTATTGAAAACAAATAGAAGCGGCAGTTTTCATAATAAGTTGAGTAAATATATGAGTAATAACTGGATAAAAATAGCACAGGTTGACGATATCCCCGATGACGATGTCATTGGAGTCAATTTAAATGAGATGAACATAGCACTTTATAAATATGAAGGTCAGGTTTTTGCAACTGATAATGTCTGTACCCATGGTCAGGCGTATTTAAGCGATGGTTTTTTAGAAGATGGCGAAATTGAGTGCCCACTGCATCAAGGAAAGTTTTGCATTAAAACGGGTAAAACGCTCTGTGAGCCACTGACCGAAGACCTTAAAACATACACAGCACGTGTTGAAGGAAATGATGTGTTGCTGCTAATCGAATAGCGCAGCCTATTTCTGACCAGTAAATATAAAAACAAAATCTGGAGTTTATCATGAAGAAAACAATTCTATGCTTGAGTGCCGCACTTTCAATTGGCTTAAACGCATCTTTAGCATCTGCTGAAATGCTATCTTTTGCTTCACCACCGCAGGGGTCAGTTTGGAATACGATGAGCTCGGCTATGGCTAACGTCGCTCGTACAGCAGGTCAGATGAATACTGTAGTTCAGCCGTTTAGCGGTAACCGTGCGATGATGGATGCCGTTGACAAGGGGCTCGCCGAATTTGCAATTAACGATGTTAATGACGTTATTGTTGCTGTCCGAGGGGACGACGACTATGTAGATCGCAAGAGAGTGAATCTTCGAGTTGCTCTAAGAATAAGTCCTCAGCCTATTGGCATCTTTGTACGAACAGATTCAGGCATCAATAGTATTAAAGACCTTAAAGGCAAACGTGTTGCAGGAGGATGGAATGCATTTCCTCTTGGTCGCCCGCATATGTCTGCCATGCTTGCTACCGGTGGACTTGATTGGAGTGATGTAGAACAAGTTCCCGTTCCTGACCTTATTAGAGCCGCTGATGCTCTATCTTCAGGCCGGATTGATGCAACTTATTTTGCCGTAGGCGGCCCAAAAGTAGCGGAAGTTAATGCCTCTGTAGGTGGGGTTAAATTTTTGCCTGTAGAAACGAACGATAACGCTCGTGCTGCTATGGATAATATTCGTCCAGCTTTCTATTTTACTAATGTTAAGCCAGCTCCGCATATTGCAGGTCTAACATCGCCAACGGATATGGTGACTTGGGATAACGTTCTTGTTGTAGGAGCGAATGTTTCCGATGAAGCCGTTTATAAGCTCGTAGCGTCCGTATTGGAAAATAAAGATCAGTTGATTTCTATCTTTCCTGGCTTCAAAGCCTTGGCTACTGATCAGCCTTATAAAGTCTATCCGAGTCTAGAATATCACCCCGGTGCATTGCGTTACTTTAAAGAGAAAGGTCTTTTGAATTAATCGTTTAGGGTTATCAGGAGAGCTGATATGAGTGATATTTATAGTGATCGTGAACCCGCTGCTTTTGAAAAGATGAGAACCCTTATTGGGTTCTTCATTGCCCTCGCAGCGATAGCCTTTGCATCTAATGTGTTTAGTCGGATGGGTATAGAAATCTACACAGAACAATATTTGGCGATCGTTCTAGGTAGTAGTTTGGCTTTGATTTTTTTGAAGCATCAAGAGAATTTTATTAAAAGATTTGTCGACACCTTTATAGCTGTTGTCAGTCTAGTAGCGGGTGGGTATTTGGGGGTCAAATATCCGGAATTGGTTGAACACCAGATGGACATGTCCACAGATACGCTATTTCTATCTGGGCTGTTTTTTATTCTAGTCCTAGAAGGCTTACGTCGAGTCGTTGGATTGACGCTGGTGTTTGTTGTCTTAGCCTTTTTAGTTTTCGCAGTATTTGGCCATAACTTTTCTGGACCATTGCAGACACGTCAAGTGGATTTAGAGCGATTGGTTATCTATGTTGGTATCGATACCAACGGTATGTTGGGGCTAACTCTCAGTGTTGCTGCGACTATTGTGATAGGTTTTGTTCTGTTTGGGCAGCTACTGCTTCGCTCTGGTGGTGCTGACTTCTTCAATGATCTCGCACTGTCGTTAATGGGGCGCTCGAGAGGAGGCTCTGGCAAGATAGCGACGATCGCTTCTGCACTTTTTGGCTCAATTTCAGGTGTTGTGGTATCGAATATTGTCGCTACTGGCGTAGTGACTATTCGAATGATGAAACAGGGTGGTTTTAAACCACAAACTGCAGCTGCAATCGAAACAGTCGCATCTACCGGCGGTCAGATTATGCCGCCTGTTATGGGTGCAGTTGCGTTTTTAATGGCTGAGTTCCTACAAATCAGTTATGCCGAGGTTGTACTTGCAGCATTGGTCCCTGCCGTTCTTTATTACGCGGCCCTTTTTATCCAAGTCGATTTAGAAGCGGCGAAAGAAGATATTCAAAAAATTGATCCTGCTCTCATACCATTAAAGAAAGAAGTCCTTAGTCAGGGCTGGATATTTATCGTCCCTTTTGCGGCTGTAATCGGTGCATTGTTCTTTTTTAACCAACAGCCAGAAACTGCTGCGTTGTGGGGCGCTTTAGGTGCATTAATTGTAGGTGTCGCTTTCGGTTACAAAGGAAAGCGGATGAATACAAAAGAGCTGGTGGAGGCTATTACACAAACTGGCAGTTCTATTGTAGACATCATAATGATTGGTGCGGCTGCCGGATTTATTATCGGCATTCTCAATATCACAGGGCTTGGCTTTGGTCTCACGTTTTCGCTCGTGCAATTGGGTGAAGGAAATTTATTACTTCTGCTATTAATTTCGGCTGTTGTTTGCATTGTCTTAGGTATGGGTATGCCTACGGTGGGTGTTTATATGTTACTCGCTGTATTAGTGGCCCCTTCTCTAGTACAAGTCGGTGTTGAACCGATCGCTGCACATCTCTTTATTTTTTATATGGGGATGATGTCGATGATCACACCTCCGATTGCGATAGGAGCTTTTTTTGCAGCGAGTATTGCAAAAGCTGATCCTATGAAAACAGCTTTTACCTCAATGCGTTTAGGCTGGACCGCATACATCATACCATTTGTATTTGTTGCCTCACCCTCACTGCTCTTAATGGGTGATCCAGGAACGATTACCTTAGCTGTTATCAGCACTTTAGCCGGTGTTTGGGCTATCTCTGTTGGGTTTGTTGGGTATTTTACTAAGCGTATTAATGTAATAACTAGGCTCCTTTTCTTAATCGTTGGTGTGCTATTTATTATTCCTGCATTAGCAGTTCCTGACTTTATATTCTATATCAGAGGCGCTGGTGTTTTTATTTTAGTGATGCTTTTTGTTTTGGTTTCTAATGATAAGAAAGGTTTTTTTTCATCTGGTTTCTTAGCTAATAAAAGTGTCTGATATTTCGATGGATGGACTAAATAAGCACATGATTAATTAATATTAAATAGCTGGATTTAGTATGGAACTTTATAGTTTTTTTAATAGTTCAACATCATATAGAGTCAGAATCGCTTTAGAACTTAAAAAGCAGTCCTACACTTATAAAGGTGTAAATATTCGTATCGGTGAACAACGGAGCGCGGATTTTTTTGAAATTAATCCAGCCAAAGGCGTGCCTATATTGGTTGATAATAATGGATTCACACTTTCTCAATCGATGGCCATTCTTCAATACCTAGATAATGAGTATCCAGAACCACTGCTGATTCCTTCTGAAAGTAAAGAAAAAGCGAGAGTTCTCGAGTTATCGAACTTGATCGCTTGTGATATGCATCCTGTGAATAACTTAAAAATTTTAGGTTATTTGCAGGCCCAACTTGAGGTGAGCAATACGCAGAAAACCGAATGGTATAAGCATTGGATTAACGAAGGCTTCATTGCAGTAGAGAGTCTCTTAGAACGTTATGGTCAGGGCCAATACTGTTTTGGTGAAACGCCCACTTTAGCAGATTGCTGTCTTATACCCCAAGTAGCGAATGCATTGCGATTTGGGTGTGATTTGTCGAAGTTCAAAAAAGTTATGGCGGTGTATCAACACTGCATAACGCAGCCTGCCTTTCAGAGGGCAGAACCGAAAGAACAACCCGACTATATCGCTTGATGCAGAGCCATTGTCATCTGATTAAATCCTGAAAATAAAGGGGATATATAATGCAATCTTTAGGTACTCTAGAAGAACTTCCGATTGAATATCGCGAAGAACTGACAACACAAAACCTGGTTCCACTATGGCCTAATATGCGCGCGGTGCTGCCGTATAAAGTACCTAGTCGCAAAACGAAGGCTCTTAACTGGAGTTTTGAGCAAGTACGTCCTTTGCTGATGCAAGCAGGCGATTTGACGCCAATGGAGAAGGCTGAACGCCGAGTATTAGTGTTAGCGAATCCAGGGCACGGGTTGCCGAACATGCAGGCAACACCGAGTATTTACTTGGGCGTGCAATTAATCCTACCCGGAGAGACGGCTCCAAATCATCGCCATACGCCGAATGCTGTTCGAATCATTATTGAGGGTGAGGGCGCTTACACCATTGTCGATGGCGAGCCTTGCCAAATGGAGCGAGGTGATTTGATTCTAACACCGTCGGGGAAATGGCATGAGCACACCCATGATGGAGAGGGGCCAATCGTTTGGCTGGATGTTTTAGATTTGCCGCTAATTTACCAATTAGAAGGCTCTTGGGCGATAGAAGTGAAAACTCAGCAAAAAACGCTTCCACGAGATAAGTC
>DAIRSP010000125.1:0-7591 GCA_036804365.1 Neptunomonas sp.
AGTACCTGGCTACGAACCAGGCGGTCGCACGTTCGAATCGTGCCGGGCGCACCATACACACTTTAACTTATTGCGCGCCCGTAGCTCAGCTGGATAGAGTACCTGGCTACGAACCAGGCGGTCGCACGTTCGAATCGTGCCGGGCGCACCACCTTTACGCTGCACTGTATCGATAACGAATCAGTGCTTTTCTCACACTAGATTCAAAGTGTCCCTCATGAAATTCATAATCAAGCTATTTCCAGAAATTACTATCAAAAGTCGTCCTGTACGTCGCCGTTTTATCCAACGTTTACAAAATAATCTGCAAATACAGTTAAAGCGTATTCATACGGATATTAGCGTGAGTGGTTTTTGGGATAAGCTCGAAGTTGTCTTGCCTGAGCCTTTAAAAGAGCTACGTGAAGAAGTCTGCGGCTCAATGCAGCGTACGCCTGGAATTCAATTTTTCCTTGAAGTGGCGGAATACCCTCTCATTGATTTTCAAGATGTCTTTCTGAAAGCCAAAGATGTTTATGCTGATCGTATCAAAGGAAAAACCTTTAAAGTGCGTGTTAAACGCATGGGTGATCATGATTTCACCTCCATTGATATGGAACGCTTTGTCGGTGGTGGGCTTTTACAGCATTGTGAAACAGCAGGTGTCGATGTTCATAAGCCTGAAGAGTATGTTGATATAGAGATCCGCAAAGACAGACTCTTTATTGTTGAAAAGCAGCATAAGGGCTTGGGTGGCTATCCTTTAGGTACGCAAGAAGCTGTGTTGTCACTTATTTCAGGTGGCTTTGATTCTGTGGTTGCCTCTTATATGACAATGCGTCGCGGATCTAAAACACATTTTCTATTTTTCAATTTGGGTGGCAAGGCGCATGAAATTGGCGTCAAGCAGGTTGCATTGCATTTATGGCAGCAATACGGCTCTTGCGCCCGTGTTAAGTTTATTAGTGTTCCTTTTGCTGAAGTTGTTGGTGACATTCTTCAGAATGTGCACCACTCCTATATGGGCGTGGTGTTAAAACGTCAGATGATGCGAGCAGCCGAGCAAGTTGCTGACTACATGAAGATTGACGCTATTGTTACGGGTGAGAGTATTGCTCAGGTTTCTAGCCAAACGCTACCCAATTTGACTGTGATCGATCAGGCCACTAAAAAGTTAGTGATCCGCCCATTAATCACTATGGATAAGCAAGATATAGTGGATCGTACTAAAGCACTTGGCTGTTTTGATATAGTTAAGGCGATTCCTGAATACTGTGGTGTTATCTCTGACCGACCAACGACACGCGCAAAGCTTGAGAAGGTTGTCGGTGAAGAAACTAATTTAGATTTGGATATCTTAAATCGCGCGGTTGCTCAGTGCCAAGTGATGAGTATTGATGAAATTGCGCAAAACTTGGATGTTCAAACAGATATCGAAGCGCTGACTAAGGTGTCAGAAAATCAGGTTATAGTGGATGTGCGTGCGCCCGCGGAGCAGGAGAAAAAACCACTCAATATGCCGGGTTGCGAAGTCATCTTAATGCCTTTTTATGAGCTGGAAGAGTCCATTGAGCAAATGGATATGAGTAAAGAGTATCTTTTGTATTGCGACAAGGGTGTGATGAGCCGGTTGCATGCTCAGAATCTACAAGAGAAAGGTTTTGTTAATATTAAGGTCTACCGTCCAGAAGTCTGATCCAATATCTACTTTTTTCGGGTTTCAAATTTTAATATTTAAAATGGGACCCGAAAATTGTCAACACTCCGCTACAACCTGATTAAGTTTTGATCTTAAACGCTCCTTCAAAGTTGCTACAACTGCTGTTTTACGGTTTAATTGCTTGGTTATGATTTTTGGAATCAGGGTTTATGCGCATACTTTTAGTCTGTGTATACTATGATTTTATGATTTGACATCCCATACAATAATATTAGGAGCAGCCACAGATGGAAAATCTGTTATCAGAAGGCCTTACATTAATGGCCTTTGGTATGGGCTTTGTTTTTTTGTTCCTGACTTTACTGGTTGTCGTGACAACCTTTATGTCAAAGTTGGCCGTAAAATACGCGCCAACACCGCAGCCTAAAGTGAACACTAAAAAAAGTGCATCACCCGTTGTAGCTCAAGGAAATAAAGATGAATTAGTTGCTGTCATTACAGCCGCTGTTCATAAATATCGTTCATAAGAAACGAAGAACAAACATTATAAAATTTTCGTGCACTATTATCGACAGAAGGCCTTTTTCCCATGTCTGATGCAAAGAAACCGCTTGGTATAACTGATGTCGTCCTTCGTGACGCACACCAGTCCCTCTTCGCTACGCGTATGCGTATCGATGACATGTTACCCATAGCCGAAAAGCTGGATAAAATTGGTTACTGGTCCCTAGAAAGTTGGGGCGGAGCTACATTTGACTCCTGTATTCGTTTCATCGGTGAAGATCCTTGGGATCGTATCCGTGAGCTTAAGGCAGTTATGCCTCAAACGCGTCAACAAATGTTACTCCGTGGTCAAAATTTGCTTGGTTATCGCCATTATGCAGACGATGTTGTACATAAGTTTGTTGAGCGAGCAGCTAAGAATGGTGTGGATGTTTTTCGTATATTTGATGCGATGAATGACCCGCGTAACTTAGAAACGGCGATCAAAGCAGTTAAAGCGACTGGCAAGCATGCTCAAGGCACAATCTCTTTTACTACCAGTCCCGTTCATACCACTGATATGTGGGTTGAATATGCTAAAACGCTGGAAGATATGGGTGCTGAATCAATCGCTATCAAGGATATGTCGGGTATTTTGACACCTTATGCAGCATTTGATTTAGTGTCTCGCTTAAAGGCTCAGACAGATTTAGAGGTGCAGTTGCACGCGCATGCGACTTCTGGTTTGTCAGATATGACTATTCTTAAAGCGGTTGAGGCGGGTATTGACCGTGTCGATACAGCTATCTCTTCAATGTCTATGACCTATGGTCACACTGCGACAGAATCTGTAGTGGCTGCTCTGGCGGGTACTGATCGTGATACGGGCTTAGACTTAACAGCTCTTGAAGAGGTCGCAGCTTACTTCCGTGAAGTACGTAAAAAGTATGCAAAATTTGAAGGTTCATTACGCGGAACGGATTCACGTATATTGATTGCGCAAGTACCTGGCGGAATGTTAACAAACATGGAAGGCCAGCTAAAAGAGCAGGGCGCATCGGACAAGTTTGATGCTGTATTAGCTGAAATTCCCCGTGTTCGTGAAGACTTGGGATACATTCCATTGGTCACGCCTACTTCTCAAATTGTAGGTACGCAAGCCGTTATCAACGTGTTGATGGGTGAGCGTTACAAAACAATCTCTAAGGAAGTTCAGGGAATTCTAAAAGGTGAGTATGGTGCTGCACCGGCTCCCTATAATGCTGAGCTTCAAGCCCGTGTCTTAAACGGTGCTGATCCTATTACTTGTCGTCCGGCTGATATGCTGGAGTCAGAGGTTGAAAAACTAACGACCGAACTTCGTCAATTGGCTGCTGATAAAAGTATCACCCTTGCTTCTGCTGATAATGAAATTGATGATGTTCTTACTTATGCATTGTTCCCTCAGATTGGTTTGAAATTCCTAGAGAATCGAGGCAACCCTGATGCATTTGAACCTGCCCCTACCTTAGAGGATGCAAAAGTTATGGCAGCTCCAAAAAATACTGGTCCACAAGTTTATACAATTGCAGTGAATGGTCAGAACTATGTTGTTCAGGTTACAGAGGGTGGAGATATCTCTTCTGTTGCTGCGGCACCTACTGCTGCACCGGCTTCAGCCGCGCCTGTAGGTGAAGGTGAGCCTGTGAGTGCACCGTTGGCCGGTAATATTTGGCAGGTTCAGGTCTCTCCAGGCCAAGCTATCCAGGAAGGTGATGTTCTGGTCATTCTTGAAGCCATGAAAATGGAAACTGAAGTCCGTGCTGCGCGTGCAGGAACGGTTGTTTCAGTTGATGTTAAAGAAGGTGATGCAGTTCAGGTCGGTGATACGCTGTTAAATCTGGCGTAAGGATTCAATGAATGGATAAGATTCTCGATCTTTGGCATGCCTCGGGTGTTTATAACATCGGATGGGGGCAGTTAGTCATGATGGTTATTGGTATGCTTTTGCTGTACCTAGCCATCAGAAAGAACTTTGAGCCACTACTGTTAGTACCGATTGGATTTGGTGGTCTTTTAGCTAATATTCCAGAAGCGGGTCTTGCGTTTTCAGCGGTTGAAAACGCAGTTCATTTTGCTAAGCCTGAGCTTATGGCCAGTTTGGCTGCACTATTGGGAACGGGCTTAGATCCGCATGATATTCTTCATGCTTATCATGTCTCCAGTCCTTCTGTGCATCAGGCTGCAACGCTTTTAGCTAATGACGCTGGCTACTCAAACGGAATGCTTTACAACTTTTATTTAGTTGCGATTGCATCCGGTGCTGCACCTCTCATCATCTTTATGGGTGTGGGGGCAATGACTGATTTTGGTCCGTTGTTAGCTAACCCTAAAACTTTGTTTTTAGGGGCAGCGGCTCAGTTTGGTATCTTCGCGACTGTACTAGGTGCTGTAGGTCTGACTTCGTTTGGTATCATGGACTTTACGATTAAAGATGCAGCGGCTATCGGTATTATCGGTGGCGCTGATGGCCCAACGGCTATCTACGTAGCAAGTATGTTGGCTCCTCAGTTGTTAGGCGCTATTGCTGTGGCAGCATACTCCTATATGGCTCTGGTGCCCTTGATTCAACCGCCTATCATGCGTTTATTAACCACAGAAGCTGAACGTAAAATTCAAATGGTACAGCTTCGCCATATTTCAAAAACAGAAAAAATTATGTTCCCTCTTTTGTTGCTCGTGATGGTTGCGTTATTGCTACCTGATGCAGCTCCACTATTGGGTATGTTCTGTTTCGGTAATCTGATGCGTGAGTGTGGAGTGGTTGATCGTTTGAGTGATACTGCGCAAAATGCCCTAATCAATATTGTCACTATCTTCCTTGGTTTATCTGTAGGCTCTAAGCTTTCTTCAGATAAATTCTTGGATGTACAGACATTGGGTATTCTTGTGCTAGGTATTATTGCATTCGGTATAGGTACGGCTGCCGGTGTTATCATGGCGAAGATATTGAATAAAATGGCAGGTGGTAACTCAATCAACCCACTTATTGGTTCTGCAGGTGTATCTGCTGTACCGATGGCTGCACGTGTATCTAACAAGCTCGGTCTTGAAGCTAACTCACAGAACTTCTTGTTAATGCATGCGATGGGGCCAAACGTGGCGGGTGTAATCGGATCGGCTGTTGCGGCGGGTGTGATGATTAAGTTTGTTGGCTAGCTGATAGTGTATTAGCAAAAAGGCTGCTCATCTGAGCAGCCTTTTTTTTGCTTAATAACCGGCTAATGTTTCTAAATGCGCTTCAACGCTAAACGCCAACGCGACGGGGTTATAGCCTCCTTCGAGTACGGAAACAATCCTACCTTTTGAGTAAACGCGAGCCACATCCATTAATAACTTAGTTATCCAACGATAGTCATCTTCGTTGAGATTGATATCTGCCATAGGGTCTTCAAAGTGCGCATCAAAGCCTGCAGAAATAAAGATCATGTCGGGCTTGTGGTTTTGTAGAGCGGGTAGCCATTGTTTTTCTACCATATTTCTAAAAAATGCACTTTCACTGTGTGCCGGCATTGGGCAGTTAACAATGTTGGGGCGTTTAATATCTGTGTATCGTTCAGGATAGTATGGGTGTTGGAAAGTGGAGCAAACTAACACTTCGGGCTTATCTTTAAAGATATCGACAGTCCCGTTACAGTGATGGACATCGAAGTCCACAATAGCAACCCGATTAATCTCTGGGTGCTGCAAGGCTTGCATCGCACCAATGGCAACATTGTTGAAAAAACAGAAGCCCATCGGTGTGTTATGTTCTGCATGATGTCCAGGTGGGCGCACTGCACAGAAAGCATTGTTAGTTTGGCCTGCTAATACTCGGTTTGTGGCAAGTATGGCTGACCCTGCAGCTAAGCTCGCTGCATGCAATGAGTCAGGACAAAGTGCGGTATCTTCATCGGTGTAGACAACCCCCTCTGATGGGAGTTTCATCTCTAATCGTTTTTGGTGAAGAGATGCGTGCGCTAAAGCAATCTGTTCAGAGGTCACATGCACAGATTGCATGGTTTCCAGTTGTTTGATCAGCCCAGTGCGTTCGAGTACTTTTCTAATCGCTAATAGGCGGATTGGACTTTCAGGATGTTCGGGACCCATGTTGTGTAAATTACAGTCATCATGAGTAATAAATGTGGTGGTCATAATCCCTTCAACTCTGATTATTTTTTTACCAGTTTACTGTAAAACACGCGCTTGATCTGCCTAGTCTAAAGTCTAAAAGTAGTAAATGAGAGCGCTTCTTTGATCTAAATCATGGGGTGGGGAAAGTAATAAGGTTAATATGTTTTCCACAGCATAGAACTGTATTAAACACCGCGCGTTCACCCTCGCCGGTGTTTTTTTTTGCTTGAAACAATCCTTCCACAGATCCTCATTGGCTTTTATACTGTTGATGTTAAAACTCCAGCCTTATTGAAGGATCTCCGGTTTAGTGCAGCCGTCAACGATTGATTACTCAGATAAACGTGTATTACTCATAGAGAGTAGTGGCAATATGCGCTCGACCATCGTTTATATGTTGAGGCAGCTTGGTATTGCTAATATTCAGGCGATCACGATCAATGACCAAGTTTTTGATCGGCTCAAAGAGGAAGATTTTGATATTGTCCTTTTAGGTCATAACAGTAGTGATCCGGTAACGGGTATGCAGTTATTAGAAGAAGCTCGATATCTAGGGTACATCAAGCCAGATGCCTGCTGGATTTTTATGACGAGTGACTCCTCCCAAGAAGTGATTCTTTACGCAATTGATCATCATCCTGATGCGGTTATTACCAAGCCTTTTAGCATGGAAGAGCTTAAAGCAAGATTGGATGTACTGATTTATCGTAAGGATGCTATGCGAAATGTCGAGGCCGCAATCGCTAAAGGCCAGTTAGACTTAGCTGTTAAGCTATGCGACAAAATTGAGATGTCGGGTAGCAATTACGATTATGTGCAACTGGTTAAAGGTAAGTTATTGCTGAAGATGAATCGCTTTGATGAGGCTGAACATTTTTTTAAACATCGGGTCATGAATCTTAGCGAAAAAGAAGTAGGACTTTGTTTGGCACAATCCTACATCGGCCAAGAACGTTATTTGGAAGCTCGTGACCAGCTAGAGCAATTGCTGGAAAAATCCCCATTGCTGCTAGCCGCTTATGATCTGCAAGCGCAAGTCCTAGAAAAGCTGGGTGAGCTTATGCCTGCGCAAGATACCCTTAAAAATGCTACTCAAAAATGCCCTATTAGTATTCTGCGGCAGATGGAGCTTGGGCGAGTAGCTTCTCATACGCGGACACTTCCACTCGCTGAAAGCGCTTATAAGCGTTCAATATCACTTGGGCGTCGAAGTTGTTATCGATCGCCGGAGCCCTATTTACGATTGGCGAATATTTATCGGCTGAGTATGTCTGATGCTCCTGATAAGGATAAATATAATTTAAGTGTTCAGTTTGA
>DAIRSP010000126.1:0-7588 GCA_036804365.1 Neptunomonas sp.
ATATTAGGTTATGGGATGAAGAAGATACGCCTGTAAAACTGCGTTCCTTAATAAAAGAGCAAGTTATCAACCAACATCCCTATGACTTTAAGCGCAATCCCTGGTCATTACCGAATGAGAAAATGCTGATTAAATCCTTGCGTGAAGCAGCAGCTTTTCTTCTGTGTCGCTATCAATCAGAATAGCGATTGGATGAGACTTATAAGATAGGATGAGGTAAGGATTCATGCAGAAATTAGTGGCTATATGTTTATGTAAAAATTTTGCATTCAGTTCACTATCAACATTTCTTTGCCAGCAGTTAAATGGAAGTGTCTATCGAGGTGCAGTGACAGCTATCTATGAGAATAAACTGGTGGTGGTCTTTGATTTTGGGTGTGTTGTTACTTGGGGATTAACAACAGAGCAGAATCAGGCATTTTTCAACGAACTCCAGTCTTTCATGCTTGAGCCTTTGCCAGAACCTGTAGTTGATGAGTTTACCTATGAGCACTCTCATGCAGTGGGTGCTGCGCCTGGATTAAAAGATGACCATATTCGGCTAGTGACGGATGATGATCTTGAAAAATTAGCTTTTTCTTTTGGCTTAGTTCAATCCGTTAAATTGGAAGAGTTTGAACGAAAAGCGGATCAAACCATTGATGAGACTTACCCTATACCTAAACGCATAGCCGAAACCGGTGTCAGTGGCTTAAGCAGAAAAGAGATAGCCCGATTACGAGGCCATCTATTTGTCACTCAGGCGGATATCAACTTAAAGTTTGATCTTTTAGATACCCCCGAATTCTTTTGGGAGTATCCGGAGCTAGAAGATAGATACCGAATCGGAACAAATTTCCTCGATGTTTCTCATCGAATCGATGTACTCAATAAACGCTTAGTGGTTATTCATGGCATGCTAGAGATGTTGGCAGATGAACATAACCACAGTCATTCAGCGACGCTCGAGTGGATTATCATTTGGCTGATAGCCTTTGAGGTAGTGATCTTTTTTGTTCACGATATTTTTAAGGTTTTTTAACAATAAAGAGCGTTCCTTTAACGGGTACGTCTTTCTCTAGCCTAATTTGGCAAGCTTGCTGGTCTAATAATATAAACCCTAATTCAGCTAGCTGTGACTGAATGTAGCCTCGGCTATGTTGGTAGCGGCCATGGAGCTCGAGTTGCAGCTCTGTTGCACAATCCTCCGTACTAAAGACAAATAATCCGCCGGAAATTAAGCGGCTGTGGATGGCTTGAAATAGTTTTTTTACCTCACCTATATAGATCAAGACATCGGCAGCGGTGATTAGACTACTCAGGGGGAGACCGGATAAAGCCTCTATGACATCACCCTGTATCAGCTCATCATAGCCACCCTGAATCTGGGCTTGTATCAGCATGTTTGATGACAGGTCTATACCAAGGAGTTGAGATATTTGGAAATGCTGTTTCAGCGCTCGTCCCACTAGTCCTGTACCACACCCTAAATCAATAACCTTTTCTATAGGGCCGGAAATATAGAAGCGTAACGCATCACTCAGTGTTTCTGGTAATTGGTAATTGAGTTGGCCGACTAAGCGGCTTTCAAACTCCGCAGCGCAATGATCAAACAGCTCTGTGACATATTGCGCGGGTGCTTTGTCAGAAGTGATCCCGAATAAAGCATTGAGTTGATGACGAAGATATTGATTCTCAGGGTAGAAGTCAGATAGCAGGCTATAAAGTTGCTTTGCATGATCAATATGGCCTTGGTCTAATACATAATCTGTGGTCGCTATCAAGGTTGACGGATGCTGTTTGTTGGCCTGATACCACTCGATTACCTGCTCTGTCCTTTGAGTTAACATGGCAACTAATATCCACTCCTGTAGCCAATCTGCTATCTGGTATTGGGGGCGTCTTAGTAAGGTGGTGTATGCATCAGTCAGTAAGCCTAGTTTTCGTTGAGCAAATGCTAAGTTGATATAGAGTTCAGGTATGCTGGCATCCAAAGTGAGCGCAGCCTCTAAGTCCGCTTTCATCTCAATCCACTGCTGCTGGATTTCGTACAGATTAGCTCTATTACAATAGTAAAGGGGCTGTTTCGGCTGGTAGTGAATTGCGGCATTGATACTGGCAAAGGCATTGTCATATCGCTTAAGCTGTGTTTGAACCAAGCTTAAGTTGCTGTATGTTTGAGCAAGCTCATTTGGCAAACGGGCGTTAGCGAGCGCTTGATTTAGATGCTTTTCAGATGACACTAGCTCATTTTCTTGGAGGTTAATCACCCCCAGTAAGAGATGCGCTTGAAAGTGATCCTGTCGCTCCTCCACAATTTTGTTGCAAACTCGTTTAGCTAAAGAGTGCTTGTTTTGGTTAAGGAGCGCGATCGCTTTTTGGGTTAAAGATTCGTGGTTTTTCATTGGGCAAAGAGTAGATAGAATAATGGCTCGTATTTTACGTGTTATAGTGAAGTTGAAAATAGATGATGCATGACTTATTGAAGCCAGAACAGCTTAAAAAAATCGCCACAATGAAAATGCCGTTTGGTAAATACGCTGGACGAGTGCTGGTGGATTTACCAGAGCCTTATATCTGCTGGTTTGAAAAGAAGGGCTTCCCCAAAGGTGAGTTGGGGGAGTTACTGCACACCTTATATGAGATTAAGCTCAATGGTCTTGAAGATTTATTGACACCGTTGCGAGATAGCCAATATCAGCGGGGTATGAAATGACCCCGGCAGTGCTTGCAGCCAAAAAGGCAAAAATGGCTATTCAGATTCATGAATATCATCACAACCCTCAAGCGGCTTCTTATGGCGAAGAAGCGGCAGAGCTGTTGCAGCAAAATCCGCAACGCGTGTTTAAAACCTTGCTAGTCGCTATCGAAGGGGATCAAAAAAAGCTGGCTGTCGCTGTGGTGCCAGTATCGGGTCAATTAAACCTCAAGCAGATGGCAGCGGTGCTTAAAGTTAAAAAAGTAGTGATGGCGGATGTTTCTGCAGCAGAGAGAAGTACGGGATATCTGGTGGGTGGTATCAGTCCTATCGGCCAAAAGAAGAGACTACCTACCGTTATCGATAGCTCTGCACAGTTATTTGATACTATCTTCGTGAGCGCAGGTAAGAGGGGACTAGAGATCGAACTGTCAGCTTCAGATCTTGGTGCTCTCACCCAAGCTCAGTTTGGCGAAATAGGACGTTAGCTGGCTTTTTTCTGATCCTTTGACAAACTGGTTGTTGAAGTGACTTCCATTTTTGTGGGTTTGTAATCACTCGCCTGAAGATCATGCTTTTTGAGCAGTTTGTAAAAGTCAGTTCGGTTACGGTCTGCTATACGTGAGGCGTGGGTAACATTGCCTTCTGTGACGCGAAGCAACTTCGTAAGATAGCGTTTTTCGAAATCCATTCTTGCTTCATCAAAAGAGGGGATAATCATCTCTTGGTTGTCAATTGACTGCGCGACCAGCTGTTCAGAAATGACCGGACTCAGACTTAGAGAAACCACTTTATTGATGGTATTTTGAAGCTGTCTAATATTGTCTGGCCAAGCCGCTTGAGCAAGTAAATGTAATGCACCAGGAGAAATATTTCTAACCTTACGGTTATATTGCTGGGCCGCTTGTTGCATAAAGTGTCGAGATAGCAGAGGGATGTCTTCGGCTCTATCACACAGAGGTGGCAGCGATAAACCAACCACATTAAGCTGATAGAAGAGGTCAGCACTAAAGCCATCACTTAAAATCGCTTGTTCTATATCTCTACTGGTCGTAGAAATAATGCGTAAGTTGGCGGTTTTGTCTTCTTGAGATCCCACCGGTCTATAAGCCTTATTTTTGACGAGGCGTAATAGTTTTTGTTGGAGTAATGCAGGTAGTTCGCCAATATCATCGAGAAGTAATGTTCCTCCTTCTGCTGCAGCGACGAGTCCCATTTGATCTGGCTTTGGTTCTGTTGTTGAGTCACTCACATAGCCAAAGAGTTCCGTTTCGAGTAGTTGTGAATGCAAGGCACCGCACCTTGCGATAATAAAGGGTTGACGGTTACGCTTGCTTGCGCGGTGCATCGCTTTGGCAAGTAACTTTTTACCGCTACCTATTGGCCCAGTGATCAAAGCGCAGACGTCGGAGTCTGCGATTCGTTTAGCTTGATCAAGCATCTGCAGCATCGCTGGGTTTTGAGTGATGATATCTTCACGCCACTGACTGTTTTGACGACTAGAGGTGCTTTTAAGCGCGCCGTTAATTAGATCAAAGAGCTGCACGTTATTAATGGGCTTATTAAGAATGCCGTAAATCCCATACTCTTTAGCGACAATACTTTGCTGTGCTGATGAATCTGATGAAATGATTAACGTTGGAAGGCTAGTTTCTTGTAGAGATACCTGCTCATAGAGACTGAAGGCATCCATATCGTCAAGATTCTCAGCGGCAATCATAAGATTAAAATCTTTTTCGGCTAGCAGTGTTAAGGCTTCCCCACCCTTCTTAGCCGTTGAAACTTTATACCCCGCAGCTTCTAAACGCATAGACAAAAGAGTCGCTTCGTCTTGGTCGGTTTCTACCAATAGAATGCGGAAAATATTGTTCATGCCCAACTTTGCCTTCCTTTACTTAGTTCGGTTTAGAAATGTGTTTGATGAACTAATCTGACACTTCAGATTGTTAGACTAAATGACAAGATCATAATGATGATTTTGCCAGATGAAGCCTGAACAAAAGCTAAAGATTAACTCTCAATCGAGACCTGCTTTTAACCAACAGTAGATTAAAAATATGTTGGAATATATGCAGATATACACTTTAGACTATGCCTGTCATTCGTATATGTCATAGACCAAGATCAACTTTGTGACAAAAAACTGCCACTATTTGACTGGGAGTGCTGCTAGTAAGTAATGAACAATGCCTGGGTAGGTAGAAGGGTCTGGTCTTGTGGTGCTTAGAACACGAAGCCCCCAAATGCCGGTCATTAGCAGTTTAGCTAAACTTTTACAGTCAGCGTCTGCTTGTAGTTCGCCTTTGTCTTTGGCAAGTTCTAGCGTAATGAGAAGTTTCTCTTCAATTCGCCCCAGATACTCGGTGACGCGAACCCTTATTTCATCGTCCTCGGTAGCGAGTTCAAGCAGCGTGTTGACCATTAGGCATCCTTTACCTATTTTGTCGCACTCAATGTCATTCGCAAGGCGTTGGAAAAAAATATGAATGGCATTAATCGCAGAGTCAGACTCTTCCATGCATTGTGTAATGCGTGCCAAACTACGATTGGCATAGTTGTCGATAACTTCTAAAAATAGGCCACGTTTACTATTGAATGCGCCATAAAGGGAGCCGGGCTTTAAATCTGTCGCTTGAACAAGATCGGTAACGGAGGTGGCGTTGTACCCTGTACGCCAAAATACATCCATGGCTTTGTTTAATACGTCAGCTCGATCAAACTCAGCGGGCCTAGCCATGATATATTCTCCTTAAATGGTTAATTAGATCGCTTACCAAGAACAAATTTAATCTCTAGTTATGATCTATTGAAAGGAATCCGTCAAGTATGAGATGCCAACATATAGCTTTATTTATATCACTATCTATCCTCTTACTCTTGCAGGGTTGTGCATCCCAAGCTTTAAAACAGGGTGAAACTTTGGAGTTTATTCGAGGGTTAGTGAGTAAAACCGAGCATGGCTTTGCGATTACGCCTTGTTTTAGCCATGAATCTAGACCTCTCTTGGAAACGCATGAGGTTGCAGCGAGATTTAAAGAACAGACTCGGGATGTTGAGCTTCCTGTTTACATGGAGCTTAAGGCGGCACAACAAACGGATCTTAATTGGAGGGTGTTGAATGTCAGTGTGGCAGGGGGAAATGTGCAAACTTGTCGGTTTGATCTAGCTGATATCCGTTTAAGAGCGGGAGGCAGTAAGCCGATGTGGATCGCTGATTTTCTTGATGACAGTATTCGTGTACAGATTGTGCAAGATCTGCGTACGTTAAAGTTTCCTGTTCAATTACCTGAGAACTTAGTAGGTAGTTGGTCAAGCGATCTAAAAGGTGTACGTGACGAAAGCTACAATTTATCGATCTCTATTCTGGATCAGGCTTGTCGAGATGAGTTTAAAGCATGGTACCGTTGGACAGCGGAAATGACGCTAAATGGCACAATTTATTCGGGGTGTGCGCGTGAAGGTAATTCAGCACAGCGCTCGATCATAGGTAGCTATAGTAACGATCTCAAAGAGGATCAGGTCTTTGTGGTTCTGGACCTAAAAGAAGATCAAGCGGCTTCAATGCTATTAGATTATCGAAATGGTCAGCCATTAATCGTTATGTCAGGTGAATGGAAGTGGAATGAAGAGGGGCGTCTAATGCTGCATTTTATTAAGCAAGATGGTCAAGATCAGCAATCTATTATGTGGTTTAAAAGATCAGCGAATGGCAGCTTAGTACAAGATGGGTTTACCCCTCAGTTTGGTCGAAGTGGTTTTGAGCTTCGTCGAGCAGAATAAACTCATTTTCTTTTGAGTGTTAGGTGGTTTTTAACGCGTTTATCTTCTTCATCCTATATGCTAGTCGTGATCGTGTCAGGCCCAAGAGTCGAGCCGCTGCAGAAAGATTGCCTTTGCTTTTGCTGACAGCCTCGCTGACCAATAGTGCTTCCAATTTATCTAATGATAAGCTGGCATCGCTGCGGACTGATACAAAACGTTGAAACTGCTCAAGCACCGACTCATTTGTTTCTTCGCACAGTTCTCCCTCAGCATTTAAGGTGAGTAGTAAGTCGTTGATGCTTTCCTCATCTCTGAAAAGATGAAAAAGATCAATAGGTGCATTGTCTTCTGAAGCAATCACGCCTCGTTCTACAAGGTTTTGCAGTTCGCGAATGTTGCCTGGGAAGCGGTAATGAAGTAATGACCGCATTGCTTTAAGTGTAAAGCCTGTCGCTGTTCGATTATGCAGCCGATTGTAATGTTCTAAAAAATGCGACATCAATAGTGGGATATCATCACGCCGTTCGCGTAACGGTGGAAGTTTAATGGGGTATACATTCAGGCGGTAGTACAGGTCTTCACGGAACTCACCATCTGCGACCGCTTTTCTCAAGTCTATGTTAGTTGCAGCAACAACACGTACAACGAGTTTGATCAGTTTAGTTCCGCCCACCCTTTCGATGATCCCTTCTTGCAATGCTCTTAACAACTTACCTTGAGACGTTAAACTCAGCGTACCGATCTCATCAAGAAATATTGTCCCGCCATTAGCTCGTTCAAATCTGCCCTGTCTAGACGTAGTGGCACCAGTGAATGCCCCTCGCTCCACACCAAACAACTCTGATTCGACTAGACTTTCAGGTATAGCAGCGCAGTTAATAGCGATAAAAGGATTATCTTTTTGGGCGCCAATCTCATGAAGCATGCGTGCAAACAACTCCTTACCTACACCTGATTCACCCGTAAATAAGACGGTTGCTCGGGTATTAGCGACACGACGAAGCATGTGGCATGCAGCAGTAAATGCGGAAGAAATTCCGATCAGTTGCCGATCTCCAAGTATGGGAGGGATCCTGTTAAACGCGGATGGATTAATACTTGAAGGCTGTTGCATGTTGCGGTGACTGACAAAGTCTTCAGCATTGAGAT
>DAIRSP010000127.1:0-7549 GCA_036804365.1 Neptunomonas sp.
CGACTTCCTTAATACCGCTAAAGAGATCTCATTCAGCACATTAGCCGGTATTAAGTCAGCTTGATGACTGCTGAGACTGCCACTCGTCAATGACCTCTCTCGCTGCCCTGAAAGCTTCTTGTGCAGCCGGGGCACCACAATAGACAATTGAGTGTAACAGCACCTCTTGGATCTCTTCGACGGAACAACCATTGCGTAGCGCCCCACGCACATGTCCTTTTAGTTCTGTAGGTGCTTTCAAGGCGGCTAGCATCGCTATCGTTACAAGACTTCTGGTTTGGCGCGGCAAACCGTCTCTTTGCCAAGTAGAGCCCCAAGCATGCTCATTTATCCAAGTTTGCATCGGATCAGTAAAGGTATTGGAGTTGCTCAGCGAGCGCGTCACATATTCCTCACCCATCACCTCAGTTCTAACACGTAATCCATTATCTATATCTTCTTTAGACACGTACGATCTCCTTTGCAGAAATTAAACGCAGAATGCGGTTTTTTTAAACATTATCCACTTGTTTCTTAATGCTTATTCCTTACACTGATAATCCCATTTTTATTACCAAAAAAGAAACGGATTATCATGAGTATCTGGACCCCAACAAGCTGGAGAGATAAACCCATTGTACAGCAACCTGCCTATAAGGATGCTGAACTTGTTCGCCAAGTCGAACAACAGTTAGCCCAACTACCTCCTTTAGTTTTTGCAGGTGAAATTCGCTCCTTGCATGAAAAGCTAGGGAATGTGGCTCAAGGTAAAGCCTTTCTATTGCAAGGTGGGGATTGCGCAGAAAGCTTTACTGAATTTAACGCAAACAAAATCCGTGATACGTTCAAAGTCCTACTCCAGATGGCAGTGGTTATGACATTTGCGGGTAGTTACCCTGTGGTTAAAGTGGGACGTATAGCAGGCCAGTTTGCTAAGCCTCGTTCCTCGGATTTTGAAACAAAAGACGGTATTTCGCTACCGAGTTATCGTGGCGACATCATCAATGACATCGCCTTTACTGAAGCCTCTCGGGAGCCAGATCCAGAACGCTTGCTTAAGGCTTATCATCAATCCGCAGCCACACTAAACCTTTTACGCGCCTTCGCTCAGGGTGGTTTTGCCGATCTGCATCAGGTGCATCGTTGGAACCTTGGCTTTGTCGAGCAAAGTCCATTAGGTGAAAAGTATCAACATCTAGCCGATCAAATTGATCAAACGCTTGCATTTATGGAAGCCTGCGGCATCCATGCGAATAACACACCTCAAATCAAAGAAACATCTGTGTACACCTCGCATGAGGCTTTATTACTAGGCTATGAACAGGCACTGACACGACAAGACAGCATTACCCAAGATTGGTATGACTGTTCTGCGCATATGTTATGGATTGGCGATCGTACCCGCCAGCCTGATCATGCCCATGTCGAGTTCTTGAAAGGGGTTAAAAACCCGATTGGCGTTAAAGTAGGGCCAAGTACAACACAAGAAGATTTGATCAAAATCATCGACACTCTAAACCCTGAGAACATTCCTGGCCGCTTGACACTTATTGCCCGTATGGGTGCCGATAAAATAGGTGACAAATTAGCGCCGCTGGTTCGCCTTGTTAAATCGGAAGGCAGACATGTCGTATGGAGTTCTGATCCAATGCATGGCAATACAATTACTGCATCAAGCGGATACAAAACACGCAGCGTTGATGCTGTGCTGGCGGAAATGAAGGGTTTCTTCGAGGTACATCGTGCTGAAGGCACACATGCAGGCGGCGTGCATCTCGAGATGACGGGGCACAATGTCACTGAATGCATCGGCGGTGCTTTCCAAATAACAGAAGAAGGCCTATCGCATCAATATGATACCTTCTGTGATCCGCGCTTGAATGGCGAGCAAGCACTTGAACTCGCCTTTTTAATTACCGACACAATGAAGGCAGCTAGACAGACATCATGAGCCAGCATTTACAACTTTCTGCGATACTCGTCGAGATACAAGGCGAAATGGTCGAACTCGATATTTGGCAAAGCGAAATGCCAACAGAAGAGGCGTTAGCCAGCACAGAACCTTTTTGTGTAGATACCTTGGCGTTTCATGAATGGGTTCAGTGGATTATGCTTCCAAGACTGAACCACATGGCCGAGAACAAACTGCCTCTACCCAATAACAGTGATATGTTTTCGATGGCAGAAGAGGCTTTTAAAAATCTAGAGGTGAAAACAGATACGCTACTGAGTCTAATTTTGCAGCTTGATAACTGCCTACGCACATCACACTAACTCAGTGTAACCACTTGATTAAGGGGCGCTAAGCGCCCCTTACTTTCAAACCGCAAAATAACTAGAGCAAGCCTTCAAGTACAATTTCATTGTAACTAACGATACCCAACACAGCGCCATCTTTGAGCACAGGCGCAGTAGATAGCCCGAAATTTTCAAAGAGTCGAGCACAGTAGCGCACATCCATTTGTGGATCGACACCGATAACTGGCTTTGCCATCACTTCGTAGACATTCACTCTTTCAGGCGCGCGGTCTTGTGCAACTACTTTCTTAGCAATATCTGAGATGAGTAAAATGCCATATTCATCATCGTCATGCCGCTTATTAACAAGCAGTACCGAAGCATCTCTAGATTTAAAAATATCGAGTGCTTCTCTGATCGTTGTTAACCCATCGACTATGCCATAATCCTGACTCATCACATCGCGAACGCGAACAACTCTTCGTTCAGTACTCATATCTTTTCCTCAACAACATCTGTCAATTGTTCAATCTGATGTGCTACGCCGACGGCATCCTGCACATCGATCTGGATAGCGATACCTCGTCCAGGTGCTTCATCGAAGCCGGCTACAGTTGAAATAGTTTCTAATATGTGACGACTCAAGTGTTCTTCCACGATAAATAAAATCACATCACGCTGGGTCTCAAGTGATAAGCCAAAGAACGTCTTTGTCTTCGTCACTCCCTCACCGCGTGCATTATTGATAATCGTTGCCCCTGTCGCACCCGCTTCTCTTGCTGCTTTCATCACTACGTCTGTTTTACTGTCTTCAACAAAGACAATTAAAAGTTTGAAATGCATCCGCTTACTCCTCTGGACGACACCTGCATCCGTAAAAATTATCTTTTCGCTTTCCATTCAGTAATTTGTGCATACCCCATCACAGTGATCATAGGGAACAAACTAGCGAAAGCGATTAAACCAAAACCATCGATTAGTGCACTCCGGCCAGGCACGGTTTCTGCCAAACCTAAACCTAACGCCGCAACCAAGGGAACAGTGACCGTTGATGTTGTAACGCCACCCGAGTCATACGCCAAAGGCACGATTAATTTGGGAGCGAAGACCGTTTGAATGACCACTACGACATACCCAGAAATAATGAACCAATGAATAGGATAGCCAGTGACAATTCGCCAGGTTCCTAAAGAGATACCTACCGCAACACCCAGTGCGACCGCCAAGCGCAACCCCCAAACACCAATCGCGCCCCCCGACACTTCATTCGCCTTAATCGCTACGGCAATCAGAGAAGGTTCAGCTATCGTTGTACTCGCGCCAATTGCAAAGGCAAAAATATAAACCCAGTAATAATCACTCCAATGCAGCACATCACCAATTGAATCACTCCATTGCCGAATAAAGTCAGGATTCGTCAACTGCTCGGCCATCATGCGACCTATGGGGAACAACGCCTTTTCCAAGCCTAATAAGAAAAGAGTTAAACCTAGAAGCACATAGCCAAAACCAATAATCACTTTTCGTAGGTTAGGTATTGGCCGTCGAATGACTAAGAACTGAAAGCCAAATAAAATCAACGCGATCGGCAAGACATCCCGAATAGTCGATAAAAATACAGATAAGAAATCGGATAGAAAGGTACTCATTAAATCACCATTCCATAGCCCATTACGAAAATCATGGGACTGAGCGAGGCAAAGGCAATCAGACCAAACCCATCAATCATTGGATTTCGCCCCTCTATAGCCGAAGCCAATCCGACCCCCAAAGCAGTGATCAATGGAACGGTAATTGTTGAAGTCGTTACGCCCCCAGAATCATAAGCGATACCAATGATTTCAGGTGGTGCGAAGGCGGTCATCACGACCACCATAAGATAACCGCCAATTATCATACGTTGGATAGACCAACCCTTTAAAATACGTAACACGCCTAAAACAATGGCTAATCCAACCGAGAAGGCAACCGTTAAGCGTAAACCAGAGGCATAGCTTGCCTTGGAGTTTTCATCCTCAGCTATCATGCCTCCGGTTGCAGCAACATCCGCAGCCTCAGCTGCTACCGCGATTAAAGCAGGTTCGGCAATCGTAGTGCCAAAACCAAGGGCAAATGCGAAAGCTAACAACCACAGAACACTGCCTTTTCGAGCGAAGGCATAGGCCATAGACTCGCCAATTGGAAACAACCCCATCTCTAAGCCGTAGATAAAAAAAGTCAGGCCTAACATCACACAGACCATACCGACCAATATTCCAATAAAGTCCGGAATGGGTTGCTGCAAAACAACGATTTGAAAAAAGGCGATAACAAGGATAATAGGCGCAAGATCCCTCATACTGCCTAACATAGAACGAAAAAGTGCAAACATTCCTACTCTCTTATAGATGCCTATTTCATATAGGCTTTATCTGTAAGTGTATCGATTTTAAGTTTGTTCGCCGCGACACAAGTCAACAAAATGCGATCCAATTGTTTTTTAGTCTAAACCGCCACCAATGAAATAAATATGACAGTCCGCGCTATTTAAAGAGGCAGCACCTAGCACTTGTTTGATTAAGTAGCACTAACGAATAGTAAACCTTAGCTGACCCGCCCACCCCTTACTGGTAAAATAGCGTTTTGAATTTATTTTAAGAGGTGTTCATGTCCCTATATACCAGTATCAGCGATCTACTCCAAAACAGTGGGGCACAATTTCGCATTTTTGATATGGGGCGCAGAATATCTAAACTCAGCAGCAATCAGTTTGAAAAGCTAGAACAAGGAGTTATTCCCTACCCTACGCCTTATCTTCATCATGCTTGGTTAGCTTTGATGATATGGAACCCGAAAGAAAAGCAGCAAAATGTGGTTTGGTTTCTGAAATTTCCCTTAGATGAGCAAGGGTTTCTGGTACAAGCTGTTCGTGATGACTTTCTGAATCGCCTTTTGCAAAACATGTCTCAGATGATCAAAAGCAATGAGATTAATAGCCACGAAGATGCGTTGAAAAACAACCCCTTCTCATTCACACCTGATCAGGAAAAAATGGCTATCTTTCATGCCATTGCAGCTGACATCACCCAACTGCCGCCTAGCCAGTATTACTCTAACGCGATTGACTACTTTTCTGGCAAGAAAGGGTGGGATCAATGGACTGAACTCGGTTATCAAGGTATTGCTGACCTCGTTATTAAAGCGAGCCAAGATGAGAAAATGCAAGCGTTGCTCACTCAGTCAATTCCTAATTTACCAGCTGAACCACTGAGTGCGCTCTGTACCTGTCTAGAGCATATTGAGCCTTCATTCAGTTTAGCTTCTGCTCTACAAGAGAGACTAACTCGCGAGCTAAATACCGCTCAGTCTGGCTATTTAGTCGCAGCTTTATTGCGAGGACTCTCAAACACGCACAGTGAGGAGATTAAGAAGCAATCCCTAAATGCCGTATTAACGTCGGACATTGCATCGAATGCAGAGATATTGGCTGCAATTTCTACTCGCTGCCATCTTGTGCTACAGCACCCCGAGATTCTCAATCTCTATCTAGAGAAGCTAGCGCACTCGGACGCAGGGCAAACAGGATTTTCCAGAGTTTTAGCGGACTTGATGTTTCTACCCGTTATGCGCGCACTTATCCTGCAAGCTTTTCGTAACCCTCATCGCAGTGAAGCGCTCTCCTCTGCGATTGGATTAATGTTCGGCACTAGCTTTGAACAGCAGACTCACTAGCTAACGGAACCTACCGTATCAGGTAGCTGAACATCTAAGCCCAACTCTTTAAGTTTCTCTTCCGATTTTTTTCGGTAAACGGCACGGGCTTTTGAGCCCACAGGCTTGGTAAGGTAGTAAAGCAATGAACTAGCTTGTTCTTCAGATAGCGTTTGTTGCTTACTCCAGTGCTGAATAAACGCAAATAGCGAGACATCTTGCTTATCTTCAATCGCTTTTGGCACGGGTTGATCTAGTACCTCACCTTGTCGGTAGCGACGGACAAATAGCTCATAGTGATAGGAAAAAATGGGATAAACCTCTTTCTCCTCTTCACTTCGTAAGCGAAACCATTCTGTCGCGCGTCCAGCATGATAAACAACTGGATGACTCCAGCTATGCTGCGTTGGCCTATCCGCATAGCGTGCTGCTTCTTGATAAGCCTGGCGAACACTCGGCACGCCATCACCAGCACCTAACTGCTCTAATATTGCCAAAAATTCAGAGATACTTGGCATCCACGCCAAGGTCTCTTTACATTGATCGACCGCCGCCACCAGCTGAGATTCATGATACGCGCCCAAACTTAACGCCCATTCTCTTTTGGCTATACGGAGTTCATCTTGCGTTTCGAAGCAGCTCTTAAATTTATGACCATAAATGGCCATAAAGCGGGCAAAAATCATATTAACCAGTGCTTTTGTCTCAACACTGATGGGGTCCGTTGCGCGCGCCTTCGGCTGTTCAGCCGTTTGCGGCTGATTACCAGTCTGTGTCTTTGATATCCATGATGGCTGCTGTAACCCGTTTTCTGTTTTCCTTAGTATCTCGGCGGGGGTTTTCATCATTTATACCTGAAGATGTGTATCGTTGTTGTTCATTACGCTGCTCACGAGAGTCACGTGTCTGTTTTTTAACCCATTCACGTTTAACCCAAGAGAGTAATTTTTGATCCCAATTACTTTCTTTATGTTCTTTATCTATGTAGTAAAGCACAAACTCATCCAGACACCCCTCTACGAAAGGTGCGGGTATTTGATGCCGAGGAAGCATAGAGAAGAAGAGTTCTGAAGGACGCCAACCAACAAACATAGTATGCAGCTTTTGATTCCGCTCCTCATGTTGATCGAACAGTTGTTGAAGCTCATCTTTTTGACGACTCCAGCCAATACTTCCACCAAATGCAGGTGCAGGACCTTTGTCCCGCATTGTATTTCTCGAAGGTAACGGACGTCTCGGATAGCTCGGCGGTGTTTCTAGTACAGGTAATCGGCTCGTTGGTGCTTCACTGATCTCTCTACTCAGAGGTAATGAAGCTGGCGTTTGCTCAGCACTGTCATCGGGCACCTGCGCCGGTAACTCAGCCACTCTGACAGTGCCGCCCGCCGCGGATGTAATCATCAAGCACTTTTGAGCCACTAAAATGGATACAATTTCATCAAGTTTTGCATCATTCCAAAACTCAGTTAATTGTCGCCATTGCCCAGCGGGAATCAACACCTCTCGGCACCCTCGGGCAAACTCGATCCCTGCTATATTTAGTCGCTGATGACATATATGTAATAACAATGCAGCATCCACACCCAATCGCCGAGCGATGGATGGGTAAATAAAGAGAGGTTGTTCAGGAATACTTATAGAC
>DAIRSP010000128.1:0-7468 GCA_036804365.1 Neptunomonas sp.
ATCCATAGTTTAGTTAATTCCTTAAACGGAAACGCCAACATCACGGTCACTGACGGTGTTATTAAAGATATCAACATGGCTCAAGAACTTTGCCAAACCATCAACACCCTATCAGCGCTAGGAACCATGCAACCTGCCGCCTCTGTTGATACAACAACTCCCTTTGCCAAAATGGGCGGTAACTTTGTAATCAAAAACGGCGTTATCAGCAATCAGGACTTAGGCGCGCAACTGGATGCCATGGCACTCAAAGGCAAAGGTATTGTCGATTTACCAAAAGCAATAGTCGACTACCAACTGGCGATGATTATTCAGGAAAACTTGTTTAAAAAAACCTGTCCTGTTAACAACCGACTCGAAGGCGTTGAATGGCCCGTGAGATGTAAAGGCTCCTTCGACCTTGAGCCGACTGAGCTCTGCAAACCCGATACAGCAGCCATTAGAGACATTTTGAAGAAAGTCATCGCGAGTAAAATCAAAGATGAGATTGGCGCTAAGGTTGAAAGCAAAATCAGTGACTCCATCAAAGAAAAAGTCGGTGGCGACGAAGCGGTGAAAGGCTTAATCAAAGGACTCTTTAAATAACCCATGACACCGCAACAATTTAATGGCGCCGTGCTGAGCTGGTTTGACCAGCACGGCCGTCATAACCTTCCTTGGCAAAAACTGAAAAACGCATACTACACATGGATTTCGGAGATCATGCTGCAACAAACACAAGTTGCCACCGTGATCCCCTACTTTGAGCGCTTTATCTCAACCTTCCCCGATGTGCACACACTGGCTAACGCAGAGCAAGACGAAGTGCTCCACCTATGGACAGGGCTAGGTTACTACGCACGTGCTCGTAATCTTCACAAAACAGCACAAATCGTCAGTCGTGATTATCATGGCGTGTTCCCGCAAGAGGTAGAGCTGCTCGAACAACTCCCCGGCATTGGCAGATCAACAGCGGGGGCTGTGCTCTCAATCTCCACAGGCAAGCGAGCAGCGATACTCGATGGTAACGTCAAGCGGGTGCTAGCGCGCTTCTATGCAATCGAAGGCTGGCCGGGCACTACGACCAATCAAAAGCAGCTTTGGGAATATGCCGAGCAAAACACACCTCAACAACGGGTGGGGGACTACACCCAAGCGATGATGGACTTGGGCGCTACCCTCTGCACGCGCAGCAAACCCCAGTGCTCACTGTGCCCGCTGCAAGACCACTGCTCTGCATTAGCACAAAACCGCGTGAACGAGTTTCCTTACCCGAAACCCAAAAAGCAGATACCTGTAAAACAAACCTACATGCTGCTGTTACAAAATACACAGCAAGAAACGCTCTTACAGCAACGCCCACCCGTTGGATTATGGGGCGGCCTCTGGTGTCTACCGGAAGTAGCCGATCTACGTGATATCGCGCCAACTGTTGGCATAACCCCTACAGAGCAGCAAATCGAAGTGCTAGAACCACTGCGCCACACTTTTAGCCACTTTCATCTCGACATCACACCGGTGCGCATTCCGCTGAATAACCTTACAGACTGTGTCATGGAAGGAAACCCCACACTCTGGTATAACATACGCCAACCACAGAATATCGGGTTAGCCGCACCAGTAAAAAAACTGCTAACACAATACACCCGCCTTATTGAATGAATTGGAGATACCCATGAGCCGTACCGTCATGTGCCGCAAGCATCAAAAAGAACTGGAAGGCCTAGAAAAACCACCTTACCCAGGCGCAAAAGGCCAAGAGATCTTCGAAACCATCTCCAAGCAAGCATGGGAAGAGTGGACTGCCCACCAGACCATGATCATCAACGAAAAGCACATGAGCTTGATGGATCCTGCTACGCGCAAGTTCCTACAAGAAGAGATGGAAAAATTTATGGACAACGGCGACTACGAAAAAGCCGAAGGTTACGTACCGCCAACAAAATAGTTTAAAAAAGAGTATTGACAAGGCGCTTAGCATTCGGTTTAATACGCGCCTCTTGAGTTGCCCGGATAGCTCAGTCGGTAGAGCAGGGGATTGAAAATCCCCGTGTCGGTGGTTCGATTCCGCCTCCGGGCACCATTACTTTAAAGCCTTGCAATCACATGCAGGGCTTTTTTGTTTGTAGCTCATAAAAAAACACAGATATACTCAGAAGTCGCTAACAGATCTAAGTGCTCGCTCTTTATGCCAGATGAGCACTAAAAAATCTTACTCTACCCCGATATCACTCTATTACGCCCCTCTGTTTTGGCTTTATAAAGATGATCATCCACACGCTTTAATAAAGTACTTACCTCTTCATCGTCACGGTATTCAGTAACACCAATACTTGCGGTTACCTGAAGTTTACTACCATCTTGAAGAGCAAGCTCCTCCTGCTGAATAGCGCAGGCTACTCGTTGGGCAACAGGTAATGCATGCTCCAGCGGCAAACCAGGTAGCAACACCATAAACTCCTCGCCACCAAACCGCGCTATCACATCACTGGTGCGTAACTCACGACGCAGAATATTGGCAATCATGATCAAAACGCGATCCCCTACCGGATGACCATAGGTGTCGTTGATACGCTTAAAACGATCGAGGTCAAACATCATGACAGAAAAGGGGATACCTTCATGAGTATAAAACTCTTGCTGAAGCTTAACTTGCCGCAGCAAGACTCGCCGATTAATCAGCTCGGTTAACGGATCAATAGTTGACTCACGATAGAGTCGCATCAGCATTGAAAGTTGGCCGGTTTGCAGCCATAAGCTGATTCCCGAAAAGAGAATAAACAACCAAACCTTGTTTAAAAGTTCATAAAGCGAGCCATTATAAAACTCGGCCTCGTAAAGCGAGATGGGTATAAATACAACTATTGAAAGTGCGGCCCCTCCTATAGCGGTAAAAGGAAACAGCCCTAACATCGCTAAGGTCAGGTACGGCATCATACTGAAGATCAAGGGCATACCCATATCAACCTCTTTAGATAAAGCATGTACAGAGGCCAAATAAAACAATGTTGGAAAAAGAAAAGCCAGTACCGCACATAAACGAATCGCGGCAACTCTAGAGGTACTGGATGAAAAATAAGCAATGAAGAAGAGCGCGGCAGATAAGGTAATTCGATACGAAAACAACGCTTGAGACTGTGCCGCCGTAAACACAATAAAATCATAGAATGAAAAAAGTGGAATAGTGCAGGAAAAAAACAGACACATTAATCGTATACGAGCTGCCATATAGCTATAGCGCGTTTGCGTAAAGTCAGGGGAATGTCGCTGACTCGTTAACAGATCGAACAAAGGGTTATGTTTGATTATGTCGAAAAGAGAAAGCCTTGATGCAGCTTTGGAGCTTGTGCGTCGCTCATATGTCTCGGTGATTTGAAGATTCACTGAAAATTGCTCGGTTAACGAATAAAATTTTCCTTCCTATTCTCTCACCCCAAAGAAGAGTTGAGTTTACATCCTAGTAAAATGCCTATCGCCAAATAATCTAGGCATAAAAGCGGCTGGAAATATAAACCTTCACGATGTTCGTTACCTTGTTCAAGGTCAAATTTTGATCACTTTGAGAGTTAAAACCCGAATAAAAACCACGTTCCATTTTAGTGCACTATTTTTTTGAAAAATTGCAATACTTTTTAATATTTAAACAGGTAGAATCCGCCGCAATTTACATTTAAAAGGGATTTTTCCTATGCAAATACTTCAAGCGGCTCTTTCTGATCAATTAGCGCTTTCTATGGAGGGTTGCGGCTATCAGATTATTAACGAGAGAGTAGTTATTGCTATCAATACATTAGCTAACCATCGTGACGCGCTAAGTATTAGCGGTTCCTTATCTCTGGAGCTTTGGGCACTGCCGAGCCCATACCAAGGAAGCGGATTCAGCGGGAACCTACTCGCAGCAACACACATTGGGCAGATACTGGATCAGCATTTTTTAGCACAATGTCAGTACGATCTGATCTTTACTCAACCACCGCAAGGCGAATGGTTTTTGAGTCTGATGTTACGCGAATGGGACGGTGAACAGTTTATAACGCGTGATTACGTCAACTTTGAACTGCCATATCGAGTAGCCAGTTTAGAGCAAGCCAAAACACCGCTCACCCGGCGCGATGCGGACAATGTCATATCTGTTGATTTTACAGGGCAAGGGCTAGCACCAAAAACTCTGCCTAAAACCGAGGCAGAAGTAGCTCCAAGCAGAGTGACACTAAAAGTGGAGGCTAGAAAAACTAAAGCTAAAACAGCCAAAGTCACCACTAAAAAAGCCAAAGTTGCGATCAACAAGGCATCTTTAGAAGAGATTGAAAATGTTAAGGGTCTACCCGCTAAAGTGGCAAAGGCCATCTTCGATGCACGCCCGTTTAAGTCAGTAGACGCATTACTTGCTGTGAAAGGGATGGGGCCCAAGCTATTAAAAAAGTTAGAAGAGCATATTCGGGTTTAATTCGACCTGATAAACCTGCTCAAAGCCCAGATTAAAGCCTCTTTGGGGGCTCTTTTTAATTACACAAAGTCATACCGCTATCAACATATCATGGGTTATATCGCTGACTTTTGGGGTACCTGCCAGCGCCATTGTTACTTCAAACTCTTCTCTCATCACCCGTAGCATATGAGCAACACCTAAGGCGCCTGCCACGGCAAGCGCATAGAGCTGAGGACGACCGAGCATAGCCGCATTGGCACCTAATGCGAGAACTTTAAACAGATCAGTACCTCGTTCAATACCTCCATCGACGATAAGTGGATACTCATCTCCCACTGCTTTTCGAATCGATGGCAACATTTCGATCGCGCTCGGCAAACAATCTAACGTACGACCGCCATGATTAGAGACAACGATACCTTCTACACCCATACGCTTGGCTTGAATGGCATCAAGTGGCGATAATATTCCTTTGAGGATGATGGGAAGTTGGGTTTGAGCCTGTAACCATTCGATCCTTTCCCATACAGGCGCTTCACTCATCATTCCTTGAAAGACAATGCTTTGGCTCGACTCCAATATGCGTTTTGGCAACTCCGGACGCTCTCGCAATAACACGGCCTCGACTCCCTCTGGCAATACAAATCCTGCTCGTTGGGCGCGGTTACGAATACCGTGTAAAGACGCATCCACCGTTACCATTAAATGGGTGTAGCCTGTGGCTTCTGCTTGCTTAACAAGCCGGAGAGTAAAGTCAGGGTCCTGCTGAAAATAGAGCTGAAACCACTTAGGACTCGTGAGTTTTTCTGCAATCTTATCTATCGGCTGGCTACTCAATGTACTCACAACCATCCCTGTCTCAAGCACGCTAGCTGCTTCAGCCGTGGCTAACTCCCCATCAGGATGCACTAAGCGCTGAAACGCAACAGGTGCCAACAAAAAAGGAGAGCGCAGCGTTTCACCTAGCAGCGTTGTTTGAGTGGTTCCTTGGGTAAGATCTTGAAGTACGCGCGGTAAAATCAGCTGTCGATCGAGCATCGTCCGATTACGCTTTAGCGTGACTTCATCGGCTCCACCGCCAACGATATAGGCGTAAATATCTGGCGCCATAAACTCAATTGCATAGCGTTGATAGTCACTGACACTCACAAGGTCTTGAGGGATCTGCGTCAAAGGCGCTTTCGGGTAGTGCGTCATACAATCACCTTAGGTATCGGACCACTGTTGAATTAAACGTTGATAAAGACCCGTGAGCCGAACGAGATCTTTATTCTGTGAGGAAAGTGAGCTGCTCAGTGATTGAATGCTTTGGTCAAGATCAAACAACTGGTCACGTTGTTCATGACTGCGGATCATGCTTTGCAGCCAAAAAAAAGCACTGACTCTGGCACCTTTAGTAACAGGCTCCACACAATGAATACTGGTAGATGGGTAGAGAATCATGTCGCCAGCATTCAGCTTTACTCGCTGACAACCAAACTTATCCTCTATGCACAGATCCCCTCCTTCGTATTCATCGGGTTCTGATAAAAACACGGTTGCAGATAAGTCTGTTCTTACCCTGACCGAGGTTCCTGGGACAATACGTAGTGCATTATCCACATGCCAACCATAAGCTTCTCCCCCTTCATACCGATTGAACATAGGCGGATATATTTTTAGTGGCAGCGCAGCAGAAATAAAAAGAGGGTGTTGCGCCAGTGCTGACAAAATTGCATCACCTAACGACTGAGCTAACGGATGATTTTGTGCCAATTGATGGTTTTGCTTCACGCCGATAGCCTGACCACCCGCAGTGGAGGCCCCATCAACCCAGATAGCTGCATCTAACTGCGCGCGCATACTCTCCACTTGCGACGGTGTTAAGACTTGCGGGATAGGAATAATCATATAGGCACTCTAAGTAGGAAGCGCGAGAGGAGTACTCCCCCCGCGCTAAGGGGACTAGAACTTATAGGTTAATGTCACATTCGCCGAACGTGCATCGCCTAGATAAACAATACTGCCGCCACGATAGATGGCCGTGTAGTACTCTTCATCTGTCACGTTTTGAATATTGGCGCGCACAGATAAGTTTTTAGAGTGCTTATACTCTGCAAATAGGTCGTAGACGGTATAGTCTGGCAGCACGATACTCTCATTGGCACCCGCATCCGGCTGACCACCATAAATCTCGCTAGAGTAGGTTGCTGTTCCCCCCACCGCTAACTGTGGCGTTGCTTGATACTTTAACTGTAAGTTGGCACTTTTATCTGCAAAGTTGGCTTTAGGTAGACCCACTTGTGCAGCATCGTACGATTTCAGTGTTTCTGAATCCATGATGGCAATACCCAACTGTGCCGTCAGCTTAGGCGTTAACTTACCGGCCAGACCAAACTCGATACCCTCAACACGGTTTTTACCCGTATTTAACGAACCACCAGTAGTATAGGAGTCAACGCCTCCTTCAATTACTTTATCCTTGGTTGTTTGGAAGATCGCTGCTGTTGCCAGCAGTTTTTCATCCATTAGGTTCCATTTGGTTCCGATTTCGTAATTGGTGGATTGTTCAGGCTCGGCACTCAGATAATTTCCGTTTGAGTCCATGCACAATCCGCCGTAACCGCAGTTTGTTCCAGCATCGGCTTCGCCACCGTTAATATTGGACGAGGTACTCCAAGAAGCGTATACATTACCGTGCTCCCATGGAGAGAAAACAACACCTAAATGACCGTTCCAAAACCCATCACTGAATGCATAGTTCGCTTCGGGTATTACGTTATTCGAACGATCGGTATAAGCCGCTTTCCATAGGCTGTAATCGAAGTAGTCGTATCTAACACCACCGAACACTTCCCAATCCTCATTGAGGGTAACGGTATCCATCAAATACGCCGATACAGTTTTAATCGTCAAATCAGAAGAGGCATCATTTTTAGCTACCGAACCTTCCCATAGGCTGTTATCAGGATTGTAAGGATCAAGTGTAAAACTATTAGACGTGGTTACCGTATAGTTACCTGCTTCTACACCTTCCTTCGCATATTCAATACCTGCCACAATGGTGTGGCGTTTACCGAA